>JAJTBC010000317.1 GCA_021287085.1 Bacillota bacterium
CGTGGTGATGGAGAGCGGCGGCACGCTGAAGGTCGACGTGGCCTCGTACCGGGAGGACCTGGGCTTCTCCCACCTGGACAAGCACAAGGCCGACAACCAGATCCTGGCCTGCGCCCTGCAGCTGCTCAAGACCCGCAAAGAGAAAGTGGTATTGGTGAGCAAGGACACCAATGTGCGCATCAAGGCCGATGCGGCGGGGATCGCGGCGGAAGACTACACCACCGATCGCGTGGAGATGGACGAACTCTATAGCGGGACGGCCCAGTGGGAGGTGGAGGCCACGCAGATTGCCGAGATGTATGAAGGCGGCGTCAAGCCCACGGAGGGCATGAACCTCCAGCCCAATCAGTTCGTCACGCTGCTGGATCGCGCCAATGAGACCCACACCGCCGCCGGTCGCTTCATGGCCTCGGACGGGCGAATCCACCCCCTGAAGCGCATGGATCAATTCCCTTGGGGCATCAAGCCCCGCAACTTGGAGCAGCAGTTCGCCCTGGAATTGCTGCTGGATGATTCCGTGCAGGTGGTGACGCTGCTGGGCAAGGCGGGCACGGGCAAGACGCTGCTGGCCATCGCGGCGGGATTGCAGCAGGTGGTGGACGACGAACGCTACAACAAGCTGCTGGTGAGCCGCCCCGTGATGCCCATGGGGCGCGATATCGGCTTTCTGCCGGGCGACGTGGACGAGAAGCTCCGGCCCTACATGCAGCCCATCTACGACAACCTGGATTTCATCGTCGCGGCCAACACGGAGATGCGGCGACGCTCCAGCATGACCGTGGGACAGCTGGAAGAAGGCGGCTACATCAGCGTGGAGCCGCTCACCTACATTCGCGGC
Source organism: Bacillota bacterium (assembly GCA_021287085.1). Classification (GTDB taxonomy): domain Bacteria; phylum Acidobacteriota; class Holophagae; order Holophagales; family Holophagaceae; genus JAYREN01. Next base: position 839 of record JAJTBC010000317.1, read on the forward strand.
CGCAGCATCCCCAACCAGTACGTCATCGTGGACGAGGCCCAGAACCTCACGCCCCATGAAGTGAAGACCATCCTCACTCGCGCAGGCGAAGGCACCAAGGTGGTGCTCACGGGCGATCCCTACCAGATCGACAATCCGTACGTGGATGCCAGCACCAACGGTCTCAGCTATCTGGCCGAGCACTTCAAGCACCTGGAGCTTTCCGGCCACGTCACGCTGGTCAAGGGAGAACGATCTCGCATGGCCGAGTTGGCCAGCAACCTTCTCTGAGGCGAACATGACCAACGGAAGCTGGGAATCGGAAGCCGCGCCCCGCAAGAAGGGCATGCCTCTCTGGGCCAAGATCGGCCTGGGCTGCGTGGGAGGGTGCGCCCTGGTCTTCGTGCTGCTCATCGTCACCTGCGTGGGCGGCGCCCATTGGATTTCCCAAAATGGCCTGCCCGGTTTCGTGGACAAGGCCGTGGGATCGGCCTTTCTGGATCAGGCCTGGAGCCAGATGGAGCAGACCGTGAAGGCCCTTCGCACGGAAGAGGGCACCCGCGCCCTGTACCGCGAAAACCCTGGCCTCAAGGAAAACTATCCCGAGGAGGCCGCCTTCCTGCACGAAGCCCAGAACTGGCGGAAGAAGCTAGGGCAGTTCCCCACGGCACGGCCTTCGCTCAACGAACTGATCAAAGACCACAAGGAGGGCGGAGCCTTCCATATTTCCAATACCAACGAGCGTACGCAGATCGATTACCAGATTCCCGAGGGAGGCCTGCTGCATCTGGAACTGGTCTCTGAAAAGCTGGTGAACGTAAGGGTGGAGTAGCACCCAGGCCTTTTTTCCGCCAAGATGCTCCTATGAGTCTTGTATCGGTTGAAGAATCGTTGGAGTTATTGCTCAAAGGCACGGTGACGTGCCACACCAAGGAGTCCCTGGAAGCGCGCTTGAAGACCGGGCGGCCCCTGCGGGTGAAGGCGGGCTTTGATCCCACGGCGCCGGATCTGCATTTGGGCCACGGCGTGTTGCTGCGCAAGATGGCGCAATTCCAGAAGCTGGGCCACACGGTCATCTTCCTCATCGGCGATTTCACAGGCATGATCGGTGATCCCACGGGCAAAAAGGCCACGCGCCCGCCCTTGAGCCGCGCCGAGATCGAAGCCAATGCCGAAACCTACAAGGCCCAAGTGTTCAAGGTGCTGGATCCCGATCTCACGGAAATCCGCTTCAACAGCGAATGGATGGATGGATTGAAGGGGCCCGACTGGATTCGCTTGGCCTCGAAATTCACCGTGGCCCAGATGCTCGAACGCAACGATTTCCAGAAGCGCCTGCAGGCCAGTGAACCCATAAGCTTCCACGAATTGCTCTATCCCTTGGTGCAGGCCTATGATTCCGTGGCCCTTCAGGCCGATGTGGAACTGGGCGGCAACGATCAGCTCTTCAACCTCATGCGCGGGCGTGATCTGCAGGAAGCCATGGGACAGCCTCCCCAGGTGGTGCTGACGGTGCCGCTGCTGCTGGGGCTCGATGGCGTGGAGAAGATGTCCAAGTCCCTGGGCAACTACATCGGCTTTTTCGAGAGCGCCGATGACCAGTTCGGCAAGGCCATGAGTCTTTCCGACACCCTCATGTGGGAGTGGTACCTGCTGCTGACGGACAAGCTCCCTGCGGAGATCGAGGCTCTCAAAGCGGGGCATCCCATGGAAGCCAAGAAGGCCTTGGCTCGGGAAATTGCCGGCCAATTCCATGGAGCCGAGGAAGCGGCCGCGGCCGAGGCACGGTGGGTGAAGCGATTCTCCGAGCGGCGCACCGACGAGGTACCCGAAGTGGGAGTTTCCCCCACGGAGGGCGAAGCCCCCCTCAGCCGATTGCTGGTGGAGCGGGGCATGGCGGCTTCCCGCAAGGAGGCCGAGCGGCTCATGGCCCAGGGCGCCGTGAGTCTGGATGGGGTGAAAATGACGGATGCGCAGGCCAAAGTGGCGCTTCATCCGGGCGACGAAAAGATCGTGAAAGCGGGCAAATTGAAACTTGAACGGTGGGTGGTGAAATGACAGCCGTGGCCATTCAGGATCTCTTCAGGCGCCATCGGGAAAAGGCCACGGGCCTTTGGAAACTTGGCCTGGACCCCAATCGCACCATCTTCTTCGACCGGGGCGATATCGTCTTTGCCCAGAGCAGCCATCCTTCGGATCGCCTGACCCATATCCTGGTGGAGCGAGGCAAGCTCACCCAGGCCCAGATGGACTACGCTCTGGCCAATCTCAAGACCGGCATGAGCATCGGGAAGAACCTCATCGAGATGGGTTTCATCACCCAGCGGGACCTGCTGGACGTGGCCCGGGCGCAGGTGGAGCGGGTGGTGGCGGGTGCCCTGGCCACCTTCGACGAGATGCCGGTATTTGAAGCAGGGGAACTGGACCCTCACGTGGTACGTCTGCCCTTCGATACGCCGGAACTGCTGCTCAACAGCCTGCTGGGGCTGAAGGATCGGGAAAACCTGCTGGAATTGCTGGGGCCGCTCAATCAGGTGGTGGTGCTCGAAGGTCGTCGCCTGCTGGAGATGAACCTGCCTGCGGATCTCGCCAAGCTGCCGCCCCTGCTTGATGGAAGCCATACCCTGCTGGAACTGAGCCGCGAATCCCTGGCGGAGCCGTTGCGCCTGGGCACCTTTGCGCTCTTTCTCCGGGAAATGGGCTGGGCGCGGCTCCATGAAATGCCGCCCCTCGACAAGGGCAGCTTGGACATGGCCTTGACTCCCGAGCCCGAACCGCTGTCGGCCCTCCTGCCCGAACCGCAACTGGAAACGGTGCCTTCGCTCTTTTCCAGCATCCACGCCGCTGCCAAACCCACCACCAACCTGGAGCATCTTTCCCAGGCGCTGGACGAAAGCCTCAATTCCTGGGAAGAAACGGCCCCGATCCCCGATTTCGAGGTGGCCACGGGCCAGGCCGTTCTGGCCTCTCCTGGGGTCCGGGAGTCTGCTCTTCCGGCACCCTTGCCTGAAAAGGCGGAAGGGCGCCTGCCTGAGCCCCAGGAGCCCCCAGTCATCATCCTGCCTTCCACCTTGACGGAACCGGAAGCCCCCGCGCCTTCTTTCCAGGAGGAGATCTCCGAACCTTCCTCCGGGCGACGGTGGGGGCTGGGCCTCCTGTTCCTGGCTGCGCTGGCAGGTTTCGGCGGCTTTTTCGCCTGGAAGCAATGGGGACAGGGGATCGGAAACGAGAAGCGGCCTGAAGCCCCTACCGTTCGCCCCCTAGAGGTGCCCGCGACCGCGGCCCAGGCCAAGCCTGCGAAAGAATCCGAGAAGCCCGTTCCTGAGCTTCAGGCGAGTGGGGAAAAGGCGGCTCCTGAAAAGCCTGTCTCGGATAAGCCCAGCGCCGATAAGCCCGCCCCCAAGGTGGAAGCCAAAGTTGAACCAAGGGTGGAGCCCAAGGTCGGGGCCGGGGCAAAGCCTGAAGAGCGGGTTGCGGCGCTTCGGGCCCAGAAGATCGATCTGGCCGTGAAGCAGGGGGAGGCCTACGTGGCCAAGCTGTCCAAGAACCAGTGGACCCTCCGTCTGGAGATCGCCTGCCAGCATGAAACCATGGCCAAGGCCGTGGCCTTTTTCGGGGCC
>JAJTBC010000016.1 GCA_021287085.1 Bacillota bacterium
CTTTGAAGCGGGCCACCAGGGCGTTCAGTTCTTCCGCGAGGCGGCTCAGGGTGTCCACGGTACGGCTGGATTCGGTGATGGTGGCGGCCATCTCTTCCATGGCTGCAGCGTTCTGCTCGGCGATATGGGTGAGATCGCCCATGGCCTTCACCACCGATTGACTGTCCTGGGTCTGGGTCTGGCTCTGGGTGCCGATGGCCTTCATGGATTCCACGGATTCCGCAATGGCGCTCTGGATGCTGGCCAGCGCCTTGCCTGCGGTCTGCACCATCTGGTTGCCATCGCCGATGGCGTGGTCCGACGTCTGGATCAGTTTCTCGATTTCCTTGGCGGAAACGGCGCTGCGCTCGGCCAGTTTGCGGATCTCTTCGGCCACCACGGCGAAGCCCTTGCCGTGCTCCCCGGCCTTGGCCGCTTCGATGGCCGCGTTGAGGGAAAGCAGGTTGGTCTGGTTGGCGATCTCGGTGATGACCACGAGGATGTTGCCGATCTGCTTGGAGTTGGCGTTGATGGCTTCCATGCCGGAGATGGCGCTGCCCACGGCGGTGCCGCCCTTTTCCGCTTCGTTCTTTGCCTGTTCAAAGACTTGGAGTGCCGTGGACACGTTGGTGCTCACGCTGCGGGAAATGGACGCGATGCCCTGCACGCTGGTGGTGGTGGTATTCACGTTCAGTTTCTGATTGTCAGCGGCCTGGGCGATGCTCAGGGCCGTGGTGCCCATTTCCGACATGCCTGCGGACATCTGCAGGGAGCCCGAAGCCAGGTTGGAAGCGATGCTCATGACCTGGCGCACGATCTGATGCACGTTGTCCACGAACTTGTTGAAGTGGCCTGCCAGAACGGCAACTTCGTCCTTGCCTTCCACTTCCAGGCGAACGGTGAGGTCGCCTTCCCCTTCCGAAATGTCGCGCATCCGCTTCTGGAAACCTTCCAGAGGATTGACGATGGCGCCGCCGAGAAGGTACCCGGCCCCCGCGGCTGCTGCCACGATGACCACGCTCAAGGCCACCATGCCCCAGAGCAGCTTGGTCTGGTCTTTCTGCAAACGATCCCGGTTGAGCAGGAGCATGACGTAGGATTTGACCGCAGCCCCATCTGCCTTGACCTGGGCGCCCATCACCACGTACTTGTCCTTCTCGAAGGTGGCCCGAGGCTTGGAGCCATGCTGGGCGGCTTCATCAAACTCCTTGGCATAGGGCATCAGATCGAGGTCGCCGGGTTTGGCTTTCGATTTCGTGCCCACGCGAACGGCCTTGTTGGCAGGGTCGATCACCACCAGGGCCGCCTGGCTGACTTCCGAGTCGTCCTTCAGACCATCGAGGCCTCGCTCCACCAAGCCCATGTCGTCGAACTGAACCCCTGACTGGACGCTTTCGGCCACGAGGCCCGCGAGGCTTTCCCCTTTCAGCTTCAAGCCGTCGTTCAGCGTGGCGCTGAGTCTCCAGGTAGAGAAGATGGTGAAGACCACTCCCAGGCTCAAGGCCAGCAGAAGGATCGAGTAGAGCAGCTTCTTTCGGATGGTGAGTTGTTTCCACAAATGCATGCAGTCCTCGCAATGACACTCGATCCTCATCGGCGAGCAGAGACATGACCTGAATATTGTCATTTTCAAAATTCATGCTTGCCCACGTGTCGCCCGTTAAAGGTAGGGTTCACGGCTTCGGCATCATGCAAGCCCTATACCTATGGAGGCAGTACCATGACGTTTCATCCCAGGATGGCCCTCATCCTCGCAGGCTTGGCCATCGGGCTGCCCAGCGCAGCCGAGGATTCTTCCCAAAGCATGTTCAAGTTCCGGGGCTTCCTAACTTTGGGAGCCACCCATTCCAACTTGAAGGATGCAGATTTCCCCTCCACGGCCATTCAGCCCAGCGGAGCCGGGTACTCCCGCAGTGTGGATTTCGGAGGCGAGACTCACCTTGGCCTTCAGGCCGATGCCCAGTTCACGCCTTGGCTCTCCGGTGTGCTGCAGGTGGTGACGGAGAGGGTGTGGAATGACCGCTTTCAGCCCAGGATCATGATGGCCTCGCTCAAAGCACAGCCGCTGCCTTGGCTCAGCATCAAAGCGGGACGTATGCCCATCTCGTCGTACTTGATCTCCGATTACAAGAAGGTCGGATACTCCATCACGTGGGTTCGTCCTCCTGCGGAGATCTACCAGGCCAATCCCATCGATTATGTGGATGGTGGCGAAATCGGCGTGCAGCACAATCTCGGTTCCGTGGCCATGAACTGGCAGCTTCAGTTGGGTTCGGGCCGAACCAAACTGGCGGATAAGCCTCGGTTCGAGTTCATTGCGAAGGACATGTATTCCCTTTCGCTGGCCGCGGTTTACGGTTCCTCCTCTTTCAGAACCTACTACATTCGATTCCGAGGAACGATCGATAGCGAAGCGTTGAGTGGACCTACCGGCTGGTTCTCGCTGATGCGCACCCCTGGTTTTCCCTACTACAACCCGCAACTAGCAGACAAATATGACTATCGGGGGCGGCGTGGAAGCTACCTGACAATGGGATACACGTACGATCCGGGCACGTGGTTCGTCAGCGCCGAGGTGGCCAGAATCCGTGGGGAGGAATCCATTCTTGCCTTCAATACGGGAAGCTATCTCACGGGCGGAATGCGTCTTGGGGAATGGACCCCTTACCTTGTGGTGGCTCGGAACCATACGGATTCCGATCTTCTCAGCAGCCATCCCATCATTCAGGCGATTCTGAATACCAGAAGGCAGGCCCAGACAAGCTATTCGGCGGGCGTGCGTTGGGATTTCAGGCAGAACATGGATCTGAAGTTGCAGTTTGACCATGTGAAGAACGACGCAGGTTCGCGGGGCGTCGTGGTGAACATGCAGCCTGGGTTCCAGCTCGGGGCAAGCTACAACCTCATTACCGCTTGCTTCGACATGGTGTTCTAGGTTTAAGGAGCTGACAAATGAACATGAAACGATTGTCTGGAATTCTTACGGTGTTTGGCCTCGGCTTGTCTGCGATGTCGCTGAACGCCCAGGTGGTGGTCATCATCTCGGCGAAAAACCCGATTTCCAAGCTGACGCAGGATCAGGTGTCGCAGATCTTCCTGGGGCAAACCAAGACCTTCTTCACGGGCGCCATGGCCGTGCCGGTGGACCTTTCGGAAGGTTCGGGTCCTCGCAACGAGTTCTACCAGAAGGTGACGGGCAAGAGCGCGGCCCAGGTGAAAGCGCACTGGTCGAAGCTGACGTTTTCC
>JAJTBC010000070.1 GCA_021287085.1 Bacillota bacterium
CATGCTCGTGATGAGCCTGATTCCCAGCGGCATCTACCAGTTCATGCAGGGCATCCAGCATGGCATGTGGTACGCCCGCAGCGCCGAAGTGGTGCAGAGCTCCTTCATGCGCACCACCACCTGGCTGCGCATGCCCGGCGATGTCCTCTTCGGCCTTGGCGCCCTGGCCATCGTGCTTTTCACCGTGAAAGCCGTGAAGGGCGTGTGGCAGTGGAAGGCCTAGCCTTTCGCTCCCGATGACGAAAGCCGCCGGGTTCGCCCGGCGGTTTTTGTTTGTGGGGATCCCGCGGGCAAAATGGAGCAGGAAGGAGACGCCATGCTGCCTCTCAAGGATGCCGCGCTGCTGAAAGAGCTTGGGTACGTGGACGGGACGTGGCGCGGCGCGGCAAGCGGGAAAACGCTGACCGTGACCGATCCCGCCACCGGTGAAACGCTGGGCACCGTGCCTTCCTTCAGCGCGGCGGAAACCCGCCAGGCCATCGAGGCTGCCCAGGCGGCATGGCCCGCGTGGCGGGCTCGCACGGCCAAGGAGCGGTCCGTCATTCTGCGCCGCTGGTTCGAGTTGATGATGGCCCATCAGGAGGATCTGGCCCTCCTCATGACCTCCGAACAGGGCAAGCCCTTGGCGGAGTCCCGAGGCGAGATCGCCTATGCGGCTTCCTTCCTGGAGTGGTTCGCGGAAGAGGGGAAACGGGCCTATGGCGAAGTCATTCCCGCCCATGCGCGGGACAAGCGCATCGTGGTGCTGAAAGAGCCCATCGGCGTCTGCGCGGCCATCACGCCCTGGAATTTCCCTTCGGCCATGATCACCCGCAAGGCCGGGCCGGCCCTGGCCGCAGGCTGCACCATGGTGGTGAAACCCGCCAGCGCCACGCCCTTTTCGGCGCTGGCCCTGGCGGAACTGGCGCAGCGGGCAGGCGTGCCGCCGGGCGTGTTCAGCGTGGTGACAGGCTCGGCGTCGGAAATCGGCGGAGAGATGACCGCGAATCCTCTCGTTCGCAAGCTCACGTTCACGGGTTCCACGGAGGTGGGCAAGCGCCTCATGGCCCAGTGCGCGGGCACCGTGAAAAAGGTATCGCTGGAACTGGGCGGCAACGCGCCTTTCCTGGTGTTCGACGACGCCGATCTCGAAGCTGCCGTGGAAGGCGCCATCGCGTCGAAGTACCGAAACACGGGCCAGACCTGCGTCTGCACCAACCGCTTCCTGGTGCAAGCGGGCATCCATGATGCCTTCGTGGAAGCCCTCTCCCGCGCCGTGGCGGCCTTGAAGGTGGGCGATGGGCGCGAACCCGATGTGCAACAGGGGCCGCTCATCGACGAGGCCGCCGTGGACAAGGTGGAAGAGCATCTTGCGGATGCCCTGGCCAAGGGCGCTTCCGTGCGGCAGGGCGGCCAGCGCCACGCCCTCGGCGGCCGTTTCTTCGAGCCTACGGTGGTGGTGGGAGCCACGGCGGAAATGAAGATGGCGCGGGAGGAAACCTTCGGCCCCGTGGCTCCCGTGTTCCGTTTCGACACCGAGGAAGAAGCCATTCGCCTGGCCAATGCCACGGAGTTCGGCCTGGCCTCGTACCTCTACAGCCGGGATCTGGCGCGGGTCTGGCGCGTGTCCGAGGCGCTGGAGTACGGCATGGTAGGCGTCAACACGGGGCTCATTTCCACGGAAATCGCGCCCTTCGGCGGCGTGAAGGAATCGGGCCTGGGCCGCGAAGGTTCGCGCCACGGCCTCGACGAGTTCATGGAAATCAAGTACCTGTGCCTGGGGGGAATGTGAAACGTCTGTTTGCGATGTGTGTGGCTTTGCCTTGCCTGGCCGGAGGCGTGTTCGAAGGGGTGACGCAGCCTTTCCGGCAGGCGGAGTTGAGCGCGCCAGTGTCCAGCCGTCTCGTGGAGCTGAAGGTCAAGGAAGGAGAAGCGGTGAAGGCGGGCCAGCCTCTGGCGCAGTTCTATGTCGCTCTCGAAGAACTGGAAATGCGCCGGGCCAAGGCTTTGCTGGAGCGCCGGGAGTTCGAGGCCAAAGGCGCCAAGCGGCTCTACGACACCAAGATCATTTCCGAATCCAAAGCCGTGGAAACCCGCATCGATCTTGAATTGGCCCGCATCCAGTTCGAGACCGCCGAAGAGCAGGTGAAGCTGCGCCTGCTCCTGGCGCCCTTCGACGGGGTGGTGGTCGCCAAGCATCGGGAAGTGGGCGAGGCCGTCAGTTCCGCTCAGCCCATCCTCCATCTGGTGGATCTCAGCAAAGTGCTGGTGCGCCTATTGGTGCCTTCCGAACAGCTCAGCGGCTTCACGGTGGATCAGGCCGTGCGCGTGCGCTTCCCCCAGATGCCAGGTACCACCGTGCCCGGCGTGGTATCCCTGGTGGATCCCTGCGCCGACACCAAGGGCCGCCATCGCGTGATCGTGACCGTGGACAACGACAAGAACCTCATCCGCAGCGGCGTCAAAGCGGTGGTGGAGGTACCGTGAGCTCACTGCTTTGACTTTCGGGTACAGCCTGGATGGCCATTCGAAAGGCGAAGATCAGAGCCAGCAGCAGCAACAAGTAGGAAACGGCGCGGTACAGCCCCCAGAAAAGCCCCAGGCCCATCTGGAATCGAGCGTAATTCAAGGCCGTTTCCCTGGCTGTTTCCCGAACGATGAAGTCGGCGCGGGGCGAAAAAAGAATCTGCCCCAAGGGCGAAAGGATGGATTGGCCCAGAATCATTCCGAATCCGAGGGTGCCAAGCGTTCGGGAACGCCTGGGAACGCCCTTCATCAAGGCCACGAACAGCACGCCCACCAGCGCCACGATGGCCACGGGTGCCTGCGTGATGAAGAAGCCCAGGTAGTAGATCGAAAGATCGGATTCCATAGGCGCTACCCCTTGGCTTCGATCTTGGCCCAGGAATCCTTCAGGCCCACGGTGCGATTGAAGACCAGGGCACCGGGCCTGGAATCAAGATCCACGGCGAAGTAGCCGGTGCGCTCGAACTGGAAACGGTCGCCGGGCACCGCGGTGGCGAGGCCTGGCTCTACTTTCGCGGTGAGGATTTCCAGGCTGGTGGGATTGATGCCCTGATGCCAATCCTGGCCTTCGGGCACGTCCATGGGATCGGCCTGCAGGAAGAGCTGCTCGTAGAGCCGCACTTCCGCATCCAGAGCGTGACGGGCGCTGACCCAGTGCAGGGTGCCCTTTACCTTGCGTCCATCGGGCGCATCGCCGCCCTTGGAGGCCGGATCCCAGGTGCAGCGGAGTTCCACGACATTGCCGTTGCCATCCTTCACGATCTCGCGGCAGGTGATGAGCGCGGCGCCACGCAGGCGCACTTCTGCGCCGGGGGCGAGGCGGAACCATTTCTTGGGCGCTTCTTCGCGGAAATCATCCTGGTCGATCCACAGTTCGTTGGCGAAGGGCAGGCGGCGGGATCCCAGTTCCGGCAGCTCAGGATGGCGGGGCAGCTCCACCTCGAAGCCTTCGTGGTCGGCCATGTTGGTGATGACCACTTTCAGGGGGCGGAGCACGGCCATGGCGCGGGGCGCGTGCTGTTCGAGATCGGTGCGGATGCAGTGTTCAAGCAGCTCCACATCGGCCACCATGTCGCGCTTGGCCACACCGACATGCTCGGCGAAGGCCCGCACGGCCTCAGGCGTATAACCGCGACGGCGCAGGCCGCAGATGGTGGGCATGCGCGGATCGTCCCAGCCGCGCACCTGACCTTCCTGCACCAACTGCAACAAACGGCGCTTGCTCATGACGGTATGGGTGAGGTTCAGCCGGGCGAATTCGATCTGGCGGGGCAGGGGCCGTTGGAAGAATTTCCCTTCCACGTCCTGCTCCAGGAACCAGTCGTACAGCGGCCGATGATCCTCGAACTCCAGGGTGCAGATGCTGTGGGTGATGGTCTCGATGGCATCGGACACGCCGTGGGCGTAGTCGTACATGGGATAGATGAGCCAAGCATCGCCGGTGCGGTGATGATGGGCGCGGCGGATGCGGTACATGAGCGGATCGCGGAGGTTCATGTTGGGGGATTGCATATCGATCTTGGCCCGCAACGTGCGCGAGCCGTCGGCGAACTCGCCCGCCTTCATGCGGCGGAAGAGATCGAGGTTCTCCTCCGGGCTACGGTCCCGGAAGGGGCTGTTCTTGCCCGGCGTGTAGAAGTTGCCTCGGTATTCCTTGATCTGTTCGTCGCTGAGATCGCAGACGTAGGCTTTCCCCTGAGCGATGAGGTATTCCGCGTAGTCGTAGAGGAACTGGAAATAGTCGCTGGCGTAGTATTCCCCGGCCCAGTCGAAGCCCAGCCACTTCACGTCCTCGCGGATGGAATCCACGTATTCCACATCCTCTTTGACGGGATTGGTGTCGTCGAAACGCAGATTGGTGCGACCACCGTACTTCTGAGCCAGCCCGAAGTTGATGCAAATGCTCTTGGCGTGGCCGATGTGCAAGTAGCCGTTGGGTTCCGGCGGAAAGCGTGTCATGATGCGCCCCGCATGCTTCTGCGAGGCCAAGTCGCCTTCCATGATCTCTTCGATGAAGTGCAGGCTCTTGGGTTCGGGGGCGGGAATGGTCATGGGCGGTTCCGGGGCATGAAAAGATTCAGATTATCCCAAGCCTGTGATCTCCCCCACACTTCCTCCGCCCGCCCTTGACACTCGGCCCTGGAATGCAATGCTGGCTCTAGGTTTTCACGAGCCTTCTTTCAGGGCTTCTCTTTCGGTTTGATGCGGGGGTTTCCATGGCTGCACCCATTGATGCCGGTATCGTTCGCCGTCACGCCCAGGCGATGGGCTTGGCGGATCTGGGCAGGGCTTCCATCCGGGAGATCAAGAAGATCGTGGATCTGGTGGAAAAGGATACGGGGCTTCGTTTCATCCGGATGGAGATGGGCATTCCCGGCCTTCCGGCCATGCAGGCTGGGGTAGCGGCGCAGATCGAGGCGCTGAAGATGGGGGTGGCGGCGGCCTACCCTGATATCCAGGGTATTCCTGCCCTGAAATCCGAGATCGCCCGCTTCGTGAAGCTCTTCCTCGATGTGGACGTCAATGCGGAACACTGCGTGCCCACGGTGGGTTCCATGATGGGCGGCATGGCCACCTTCATGACCGTGAACCGCATGTGGGCCGACCGTGAAGGCTCGCTGTTCATCGATCCCGGCTTCCCGGTGCAGAAGCTGCAATGCAAGCTGCTGGGCCACGATTACTTCACCTTCGATGTCTTTGAACATCGCGGGGAGAAGCTGCGGCCCAAGCTGGAGAGCTACCTGAAGACCGGCAAAGTCTCGTCGATTCTCTATTCCAGCCCCAACAACCCCAGCTGGATCTGCTTCACCGAAGACGAGCTGAGGATCATCGGCGAGCTGGCCACCCAGTACAACGTGGTGGTCATCGAGGATCTGGCTTATTTCGGCATGGATTTCCGCAAGGATTATTCGCGCCCCGGCCAGCCGCCTTTCCAGCCCACGGTGGCCAAGTACACCGACAACTACATCCTGCTCATCTCCAGTTCCAAGGCCTTCAGCTACGCGGGCGAGCGCATCGGCATGATGGTGGTATCCGATGCCGTATGGAACATGCGCAGCCCTGATCTGCTGCGCTACTACAGCTCGGACCAGTTGGGCCATGGGCTTATCTTTGGCGCCATCTACTGCCTCAGTTCGGGCACCAGCCACTCGGCCCAGTACGCCCTCGCGGCGATGCTCAAGGCCGTGAACGACGGCCAGGTGAATTTCGTGGATCAGGTGCGGGAATACGGCGAGAAAGCCAAGGTCATGAAGCAGCTCTTCCTGGACCACGGCTTCACCATCGTGTACGACAAGGATCTGGAGGACCCCATCGCCGATGGCTTCTACTTCACCTTTGCCTATCCGGGCATGAGCGGCGGCCACTTGCTTTCCGAGCTGCTTCATTACGGCATCAGCGCCATCACCCTCGACATCACCGGCAGTGACCGCACGGAAGGGCTGCGCGCCTGCACCTCGCTCATCAAGCGGGACCAGTTCCCAGATCTTGAAGCGCGGCTGAAACAGTTCCAGCAGGATCATCCAGTCTGAGAGGAATCCGGAAGCGGGTTTCCGTCGTCGCATTCCCTGCGTCATCATTCAGGAGAACGACTGTCGTCATCCTCGGGAGGTGAGCATGGCCCGCGAAACCTTGCTGAAGCTGCTGGATCGGGCGCGGTGGGCCTGCAGCGGAGACAACACACAGCCGTGGCGATTCCAGATTGTGGGCGAGGATCGCATCATCGTGCATGGTCACGACACCCGCAAGGACGTGGTGTACGACTTCGATGGGCGGGCCAGCCATATTTCCCATGGTGCTTTGCTGGAAGCGCTTCGTCTGGCGGCCACGGCGGAGGGCCTGGAAGCCACCTGGACCTGTGAAACCGATGAAGGCGATTGGCATCCCAAGTACCACGTCACGTTGCGATCTGTTCCGGGGCTTCAGCCAGATCCTCTTCATGCCTTCATCGAGGAGCGGGTCATCCAGCGGCGCTCCATGAGACGAACGCCCCTGACGGCGAGTCAGCGCGAGGCGTTGTTGGCGGTGGCGGGCTCTGATTACACCACACGACTCTTCGAATCCCAGGAGGAGAAAAAAGCCATTGCGCGCCTGATGTGGGCCAATGCCCATATCAGGCTCACCTGCCCGGAGGCCTTCCATGTTCATCGGGAGATCCTGGAATGGGGCGTGCAGTTCAGCAAGGATCGGGTGCCCGATCAGGCTCTGGGCGTGGATGCGATGACGGCCAAGCTCATGCGCTGGGCCATGGTGAAGTGGGAGCGCGTCGATTTCCTCAATCGTTATCTGGGCGGCACTCTGTTGCCACGGCTTCAGCTCGATTACCTTCCCGCCTTGAATTGCGCAGCCCATGTGCTGATCAATCCCAACGTTGCGCCTCAGCGCCTGGAGGATTGGGTGCGTCTGGGCCAGGTTGTTCAGCGTTTGTGGCTCACGGCCACGCAGCACGGACTCTACCTTCAGCCGGGCATGACGCCGGTGATCTTCCGTTGGTACACCCAGGCGGATCGCGCCTTTTCGGCATTGCCTCATCTCAAGGAGGAGGCCCGCGTTCTGGCGCGCCGCTTCGAGGAAGTTGTTCAGGCAGAGCCCGCAACGCCTTTCGGATTCTTTGGTCGCGTGGGGTTCAGCGAACGACCCCAGAGCCGCTCCACGCGACTGGAGTTGCATGAATTGATGATCGACTAGCTCGCCTTCATGCGATCCTCAATGCAGCAAACGGAGCCAGCATGATGGATTCATCGGAGCGAAAGCCCACGGCCCCCTGGACGTACGACCGCGCCTTTTCCCGCAACCTGGGGCTTGTCTCGCCGGAGGAACAGCAGCGTTTGCGCCAATGCCGGGTGGCCATCGCGGGCATGGGTGGCGTGGGAGGCGTGGAGGCGCTGACCTTCGCCCGGCTAGGGGTGGGGAAATTCACCATTGCCGATGCGGATGCCTTCGATGTGGTCAATTTC
>JAJTBC010000135.1 GCA_021287085.1 Bacillota bacterium
AAGGCTTTTCGGATGGCGTAATCCGGGGCCTCGGGCCGTGGCTCGAAGCGCAACACCACCGAATCCACCTTGGGGGATGGGCGAAAGGCTCCCGGTCCCAGCTTCAGCAGCCGCGTGACGCGGCAGCAGGCCTGGGCCAGCACCGAAAGCGGGCCGTATTCCTTGGAACCCGGCGTGCCCAGGAGCTTCTGGCCCACTTCGAGCTGGAACATCAGCACCATGCGTTCCCAGGGAACGGGTTCCAGCAGGAGCCGCGTGAGGATGGCGGTGGCGGCGTTGTAGGGCAGGTTGCCCACCACCGACCAAGGCTCGCCGGAGGGCAGGGGAGCTTTCACGGCATCGCCCAGGAGTGTGTGGAAATGGGCAAGATGGGCGAAGCGCCCCTGAAGACAGGCGATGGCTTCGGGGTCCAGATCCATGGCCCAAAGGGGCCTTCCATCGGCCAGCAGGCCTTCAGTCAGAGTGCCTGGGCCGGGGCCGATCTCCAGGATGCGTGGGGCAGGACTGGCGAGGGCTTCTCGCAGAATCAGGGCGATGGCGCTTTCCTGCACCAGGAAGTTCTGGCCAAAGGCCTTCTTGGGTGGGAGGAGTTCGGTGAGGGAGGGCAGGGACATGGATGGAACACTCGCTTTCATGCTAACTCACGCTAGGGCCGCCGCCTGCCGATGTGGTAGGTTCTAGAAGGAATTTCCGCCGAAATCCGCCTTCCGCTGCCATGACGGTATCTGGAACCTCTCATCTTCTGTGCGACGGCCATGAACCCATACGAAATCCTCGAACTTCAGCCCGGTGCCTCCCCTGCGGAAATCAAGGAGGCCTATCATCGGCTTGCCAAGATGTGGCACCCCGATCGTTTCACTGGGGCCGAGCACGAAGCGGCCGAAAGGCGGTTCCAGCAGATCGCCCAGGCCTATGGGATGCTGCGCGACCAGGCTCCGATTCCTGTCTCGAAGCCATCTGGTGAATCTGGCCAGCCAAACGTCTCAGGCATCGGGAAGGATGGCGCGTCCATTCCCAGCCCCATCCAGAAGACCGTGGACGATTGGATCGCCGATGCGAAGCAGGCGTTGAAGGAAGGCAACGTGCCCCAGGCTTTCGGTCTGGTGGACTATGCGCTTCGCGCCGAGCCCGAGCATCCCGAATTGCACAAGCTCCAGGTGCAGATCCAGGATCGGCCTGGCGGCGATTCTCGGAAGCTGGTGCAATCCCTGGAAATCCTTCAGCGCCTCAGTCCCAAGGACGTGGAGACCAATATCCGCCTAGCTCAGGTCTATCAGCAGGTGGGCCTCAGCACCAAGGCCACCCGCATCTGGGAGAACGTGCGCTACCTGGATCCAGGGCATCCCATCTTCAGTCAAGGCGACAAGCCCAGCTCCGGTCTCGGCGACCAGGTGCAGAACCTCGGCGATCAAGCCAAGGAGTTGGTGGGAAAACTCAAAGGATTGTTCGGGAAGAAATAAGAACAGTTTCGGGGTGAGGTTTACGACCCCAGGTTCACGGGATCTCGATCCAGGGACACCGGGCCTCCGGGAGCCAGGGGTGCTAGGCGCAGCGCTTGGTTCAATGGCCCGCGGTTCCAGGCCTTGAGGATCATCTGCATGCGGTAGCGATCCTTCACTTTGGCGATGGGCGATTCCAAAGGGCCGAGAATGCGCAGCTCCGCACGCAGCTCCGGCTGAGCCTGGAACTGCGCCTTGAGCTCCTGCAGGGGCTGCAGCGCTTTCGCGGGATCGTCGCCCTCGCTGCGATACAGCGAGAGGACGGCGAAGGGCGGGTACGCCATGCCCTGGCGATAGGGCAATTCTTCTTCGGCAAAGCCCTCGAAATTCTGAGCGACCGCGTGGACGATGGCCGGATGGTCGGGGCTGTAGGTCTGAAGAATCACGCGTCCCGGCCATTCGGCCCGGCCCGCGCGGCCCGCCACCTGGGTGAGCAGATGGAAGGTGCGCTCTGCCGCGCGGAAATCCCCCACCTTCAGGCCTAGATCGGCGTTGAGGATGCCCACCAGCGTCAATTTGGGAAAGGTGTGGCCCTTGGCCAGCATCTGGGTGCCCACCAGGATATCCACCTGGCCGTTTTCCGCCGCCAGCAAGCCCGCTTCCAGCGCGCCCCGCCGCTGGGTGGTGTCGCGGTCCAGGCGCAGGATGCGAGCGGTGGGAAAGCGCGCCTGAAGCTGGTCCTCGATCTGCTCGGTGCCTTCGCCCACGCCCCGCAGATGCTCTACGCCGCAGGCCGGACACACTTCCGGCGGCGCGGTTTCAAAGCCGCAGAGATGGCAGCGCAGGCGATGCGGCCCCTTGTGATAGGTGAGGCTGATGGAGCAGTGGGGGCAATCGAGCGGCTTGCCGCAGGCCCGGCACATCCAGAAGTTCTCGAAGCCTCGCCGGTTCAGCAGCAGCATGGACTGTTCGCCCCGCTCCAGGGTTTCTCCCAGAGCCTTGAGCAGCAGCGGCGAGAAGATCACCTTCTTGCGTTCGGCCTTGTAGCATTCCCGCAGATCCACCACCTTCACCGTGGGCAACGTGCTGCCCGCAGGGCGCTGGGTGAGCTTGAGCAGGCGGTAGCGGCCCATTTGTGCGGCGTGCCAGCTTTCCAGGCTGGGCGTGGCGCTGCCCAGCACCACGGGACAGTTTTCGAGCTGGCCACGCTTGATGGCGAGATCCCGTGCGTGGATGCGGGGATGTTCTTCGCTCTTGTAGGAGGCTTCCTGCTCTTCGTCCACCAGGATCAGGCCCACGTTGCGAAGGGGCGCCAGCACGGCGTTGCGCACGCCTACGAAGATCGGCGCACCATCGTTCAGCAGGCGCATGACATCCGCCTGCTTTTCGGTGGCGTTGAGCCCCGCGTGGCCCACGGCCACCTTGCCGGGGAAGCGCCCTTCCAGGCGCGCCAGCAGGCGCGGCGTGAGGCCGATCTCCGGCACCAGCCACAGCACGCGACGGCCCGCGGCCAGCACCTTTTCGGCCAATTCCAAATACACTTCAGTCTTGCCGGAACCCGTAACGCCATAGAGCAGGTAGGTGCCGAAGGCTTCCAGATCCACGGCCTGAGCGGCTCGCCGTTGCTCCTCGTTGAGGATCACCTGCTTGTGGACGATGTCCTCCCGCTTCTGGGAAAGCAGATCCAGGCGCTTCACCCGCTCCACGAGGCCGTGGCGCTCCAGGGTGGAAAGCACGGAGAGGCTGACGCTCGCTTCCCGCAGCAAGTCTTCTTCGGGCAAGGGACCGCGTTCTTCCAGCAGTCCCAGGGCGCGGCCTTGCGCGGCCGTGACTTTGAGAGGATGAGGCGCCTCGGTGCGCCGCACCTCGGTGATGCCCGCGCCGCGCAGATTGCGGCGATGGAAAAGGCCCGGCAGGGATAGCTCACCCCGGTGCCACGCTGCGCCCAAGGCTTCCAGTTGCGCCCACTGGCCCGCATCCCGAAGCTGGGCCAGGGTTCCGCCCTCGGGCAGGCTGGTTTCCCAATCGGCCAGCACACCGCTGGGCAGGCACAGGGCCATGAGATGAGGCAGGCCGCTGCCGTAGTAGCCTCCGGCGAAGGCCAGCAATTCCCTCAGCCGAGGAGGGAGCAGGGGAAAGGGATCCAGTACCGCTTCGATGGCCTTGAGCTTCACGGAGGGTGGGGCTTCGTCGATTCCCAGCACCACACCAACGGCGCTTCCAGAGCGCAGCTTCACCTTCACACGCAGCCCGGAGGGCAATCCTTCGGGCGCCAGATACGTGAGGGGTGGCACGGGCCGGGCCAGTTCGATGCGGGTGGGAACCATCCTTGAAGACGCCATGCCTTAGACTAAAGCAATGTGGATTCTGGGCCTCGAATCAAGCTGCGATGATTGCTCCGCCGCCGTGGTGGAGGAAACCCCTGCCGGCCCTGTGCTGCATGCCCTGGTGCGGAAAAGCCAGGATGATCTGCATGGGCCCTATGGCGGGGTCGTGCCTGAACTGGCGGCCCGCGAACACCTGCTGCAGCTGCGCGCCGTCATCGGTGAAGCCCTGCATCGCGCAGACCGCTCCTGGGATGATCTCGACCGCATAGCCGTGACCCAGGGGCCGGGGCTCGTGGGATGCCTGCTCACCACCTTCAGTGCAGCCAAGGCCATCGCCTGGAAAGAGGGGCTGCCTCTTGTGCCCGTGCATCACTTGCTGGGCCATCTCAACGCCGCCCGCTTCGCTGCGCCAGCGCTGCCTTTTCCGGCCTTGGCCTTGTTGGTCTCCGGGGGTCACACCCATCTCTACCGCGCTGATTCCTGGACCCATCTCGAGCTGCTGCAGAAAACCCGGGATGATGCCGCAGGGGAAGCCTTCGACAAAGCCGCGCGGATGCTGAATCTGGGCTACCCCGGCGGCCCTGTGGTGGATGCCTGTGGGCGGAAAGCCACTGGTTCCGCCCCGCCGTTTACCGCGCCCAAGTTCAGGGATGGCAAAGCCTCCTGGAGCTTTTCCGGGTTGAAGACCGCCGTGAAAACCCGCATTGCCGCCGAACCGGAACTGGCCCAGGCTGGGACCGAGGATTCCCGCGTCCAGGCTCTCTGCCGTACGTTGCAGGAAACCGTGGCCCGCTGGCTGCTCAAGCCTGTGCCCGAGTACGTTCGGCCTCTGGGGATCCGCAGCGTCATTGTTTCGGGTGGGGTGGCCTGCAATTCCGAGCTGCGCCAGCAAGCCCAGGCCCTGGCTCAGCGGCTGGGGCTGGAACTGGCCATTCCCGAACCGCGCTTCTGCACCGATAACGGCGCCATGATCGCTGCGGCCGGAGCCTTGCTGCCCCCGGCGGAGCAGCTGCTTCCCCTCAATGCCGATGCGGATTTGAGGCTGACCGTGTGAGGTAGGAACCCAAAAGAACTTTCATGTATTTCGTGTGTTTCGTGGTTGTTTTCTTTGACCAGGAAATACAAGAAACACACGAAAAAGAGATGGTTTTTCGGGGTGATCGCTTCTGGTTGTTTTCGATCTATCTCCTCATGCCCAGCCGATTCACGGCCTCGGGGCTGGTGAGCTCGGCGAACTGGGCTTCGGTGAAAAGGCCTTCGTGAAGGCCCTGGTCTTTGAGGCCCAAGCCCTGCTCCTGGGCACGAACCACCAGGGCGCAGAGAGCTTCGTAGCCCAGTAGAGGCAGGAGCGCGGTGGCGGCGGCGGTGCCGTTCTCCACGTGGCGTCGGCAGCGGGCTTCGTCGGCTTCGAGGTCTTCGACGCAGTGGGTTCGCAGGATGGCGCAAGCTCGCGCGGAGAGGTCGAAGCTCTCCAGCAGACTATGGGCCACCAGGGGCAGGAAGGGATTGAGTTCGAGGCTGCCCAGGGACACGGCCACGGAAAGGGCCTGATCGTGGGCCATGACCAGGATGGCCGCCTGGGTGACGGCTTCGGGGATCACGGGGTTCACCTTGCCAGGCATGATGCTGGAACCCGCCTGCCGGGGCGGCAGCTTCAGTTCACCCAAGCCCGCTTCCGGGCCGCTGGAGAGCAGGCGCAGATCACCGCTGATCTTGAGAAGCGTGGTGGCCAAGGCTTTGAGGAGACCGGACACTTCCACGAAGACATCGGCGTTCTGGGTGGCTTCCACTAGGTTCTCGGCGCGGGCCAGGCCCAGCCCCGTGATTTCCCGCAGCTCGTCCACCACGCGGAAGATGTAATCCCTGGGCGCGGCCAGTCCGGTGCCGATGGCCGTGCCGCCCAGGTTCACCACCCGCAGCCGTTCTTCGCATTTGGCCAGGCGCCACCGATCGCGATTCAGGGCCTCGGCGTAGGCGCCCATTTCGCGCCCCAACGTGGTGAGCACCGCGTCCTGCATTTCCGTGCGACCCACTTTCACGATGTGCGCGAAGGCGCGCTCCTTGGTCTGGAAGGCCTCCTGCAGCCCCAGCACCTGGCGTTCCACCTCTTTCAGTCCGCGAATGGCCGCCACGCGCAGGGCGGTGGGAAAGGTGTCGTTGGTGCTCTGGTGCAGGTTGAGGTGGTCGCTGGGGGAAACGGTTTCGTAGTGGCCGTGGGGTTGGCCCAGCAGTTCCAGCGCGCGATTGGTGAGCACTTCGTTCACCGCCAAGTTGGTGCTGCTGCCTGCACCACCCTGGAGCGCATCCACAGCCAGATCCTCCAGCAAGGCTCCTTCCATCAGCTCGCCGCAGGCCTGGGACACCGCGCCGATGACCGCGGGATCAAACACGTAGCCCAGGGCCGCATTGGTGCGCCAGGCTGCGAGCTTGACCGCGCCGAGGGCCTTGAGCAATTCGGGATGACAGGGGCGTCCCAGCAGCGGAAAGTTTTCCCGCGCGCGCAGCGTGTGGATGCCGTAGCGCGCTTCTTGGGGGAGAAGGCGCTGGCCCAGGAAATCGTGTTCGGTGCGGGTCATGGAGTGTCCGTGGAAAGCGTTGTCGCCGTTCTTCCATTCTGCCAACCTAGCTCATCATTCAGGAGCCCCCATGCGCGAAGCGTTGCTTGCGGAATTCGATCACGAAATGGCCACCACGCGCCGAATGCTGGAGCGGGTGCCGGAAGCGCACCTGAGCTGGAAACCCCATCCCAAATCCATGAGCCTTCAAGTCCTGGTGAGTCATCTGGTGAACATTCCCACTTGGCTGCCACCTACCTTGGAGCAGAGCTTCATTGACATGGCGCCGGTGGGCGAAGCGCCCATCACCACGCCTCAGCAGACGAGCCGCGATCAGTGGATGCAGACCTTCGACACCAACGTGGCGAACGCCAGAGCCAGTCTTGCCGCGCTGGAGGCGCCGAAGCTGGCCGAGCTTTGGAGTTTGAAGGCGGGAGAGAAAATCTTTTTCACCCTGCCCAAAGGCGCCGTGCTGCGCAGTTTCATCTTCAACCACCTGATTCACCATCGCGCCCAACTGGGCGTGTATCTGCGCCTGCTCGACGTGCCCCTCCCCAGCGTGTACGGCCCTACGGCGGATGAGGCCATGTAAGGCTCGAAGTTGAAAAATGACTCTGTGATTCAAACGTTTTCCACGAGTTCTACGGAATCACCCGCAACTCCGGCATGGGTGCGGCTTTGACGCGAGCACGCAGATCATCCAGGTTCAAGCGTCGGAGGAAGCGCTTGTTGCCGATCCAGATGGCATTGAAGTGAAAGATTTCCATTTCCTGAATGGCTCGCTCGGCGCTCCAGCCTTGGATTGCCATGCGGTAGGCGGCCACGTTGTAGCCGGTGCGGTCACGGCCCTGGGCGCAATGCACGAACACGGGCCAATGGGATGGATCTTCCATCACCTTGAGAAAGAGGGCGAGATCGCTCATTTGCCCGTGCCACGCCCTGGAGGGAAGGCGCAGGTAGCGCAGGCCGGTGCCTTTGAGCAATTCGGCGTCGTCATGATCGTGGCGAAAACTGATGATGGTGCGAACGCCCGCCTTTTGGAGGGCCTTGAAGCCTTCCGCCGTGGGCTGCCCGCCGCGCCAAAGGGCCTGGTCCACCTTGGCGAAATTGGTAACGCCCGGAAGGCAATCGTCGCAAGGGCGCAGCTCCTGACCCCATAGAAACCCCGCAGCCAGGAGCAAGGCTGCAAAGAAGCGAAGGACCCCGTGCAGCGACGGCATCCGCAATTTCAGCAGAACACGTCCCGCTGGCCGGCCTTCACTTCAGCCACCATGCCTTCGGTGTGCTGGCGCAATTGTTTGGGCATCTGTTCGAGGCAGGCGCCGATGACCTTCCAGCCGATGTCCACCGTTTCGGGGCTGGCATAGTCTTCGAGGAATTCCACGAAGGTGCTGACGGCGTTGGGCTGGCAGTGGGTCTTGATGTCGCCGGGCTTGGCCATGTCCATGAAGTCGGCGCCCACCCGGCCCAGGCGGTAGCAGCCCGTGCAGAAGCTGGGCATGAAGCCGTGCTCGGCCAGATCGCGCACCACTTCGTCCAGGCTGCGATGATCGCCCAGGCTGAACTGCGCATCGTGCTCGCCGCCCTGGCCGTAACCGCCGGGATTGGTTCGGCTGCCGGCGCTGATCTGGCTCACGCCCAACTCCAGGCAGTCGCGGCGGATTTCGGGCCGTTCACGGGTACTGAGGATGATGCCGGTGTACGGCACGGCCAGACGGAGGATGGCGATGATCTTCTTGAAATCCTCGTCGCTCACGGCGAAGGGCGGGTGCTCGGAGATCTCGCTGCCTTCGGCGGGCTCGATGCGGGGGATGCTGATGGTGTGGGGGCCGCAGCCGAAACGCTGATCCAGGTGGTTGGCGTGCTGCATGAGGGCCAGCACTTCGAACTTCCAGTCGTAGAGGCCGAAGAGCACGCCGATGCCCACATCGTCGATGCCGCCCTCCATGGCGCGATCCATGCACTGCACCCGCCAATCGAAATTCCGTTTCTTGCCGCCCAGATGCACCTGTTCGTAGGTTTCGCGGTGATAGGTCTCCTGGACAGTGATGTAGGTGCCGATCTCGGCTTCCTTCAGGCGCTTGAAGTCCTCCACCGTGAGGGGCGCGATCTCCACGTTGATGCGCCGGATCTCGCCCTTGCCTTCCTTGGTGGCGTAGATGGTCTTGATGCACTGCAGGACGTAATCCAGCCCCTCCTTGGGATAGGCCTCGCCCGTGAGGAGCACGATGCGCTTCTGGCCCGTGCGGATCATGGCGCGGGTCTCCTCGGCGATCTCCTCCTGGCTCAGGCTGCGGCGCACGAGGCCCTTGTTGGAAGCGCGGAAGGCGCAGTAAGTGCACTCGTTGTTGCAGACGTTGGAAGCGTACAGGGGCGCGAAGAGCACGATGCGGTTGCCGTAGATCTCTTCCTTCACCTTTTTCGCAGCGTGGAACAGCTCATCAAGCAGGGTGGGATCCGTGATGTCCATGAGGTCAGACACCTCGCGGTCATCCAGACCCTTCATTTCCAAGGCCTTGCGCAAAACCTCCCGGACTCGGTCGGGGTTCTGCCCTTGGGCGGCTCCGAGGGTTCGCCGAATGGCCTCTTCGTCCACTTGAAAGGCGTTGGTCGTCATCAAAACCTCCTGAAGCTGTGAATCATTCCACGTCCGGGCACCGCGAGGTGGAGCGTGGCTTCTTTCCAGCATCCTCCACCTGCGAACGGGATTCCGTGATTTATTTCACGAATTGCGAAATCAAAAAAAGGAAGGGCGGGAATGCCCGCCCTTCCTTCGGGGATGCGACTGCTCCTACTTCTTGGGAGCGGCCTTCTTCTTCACGACCTTTTTGGCGGGGGCGGCTTTTTCAGCCTTGCCCGTGTCCACGCCCACGAGATCCGTCTTGATTTCACGAATTTCGACGTTGGCCTTGGTCTTGATGTCGATTTCCACGCGGCGGTTCTTGGCCTGACCTTCTTTGGTCTTGTTGTCGCCGATGGGATTATCGGGGCCCTTGCCAACGGTCGTGATCTTGCTGGAGGCAATGCCGGAATCCACCAGCACCTTGGCCACGGCATCCGCACGACGCTTGGAGAGGGCCTGGTTGAAGGCGCGACCGCCAACGGAAGACGTGTAACCGCTGACCGTCAGGCTGTAGTCGCCAGGAACCCGCTTCAGTTCTTCAGCGCTCTTCTGGATCGCGCTGATGGCCTGGGCATCCAACAGGGCCTTGCCGTTGGCAAAGTGCAGGGTCGCTTCGTCCAGCACGATCTTGGCAGGCGGGGGAGGAGGCGGAGGCGGCTGAGGCTTGGGGGGCTCAGGCGCGGGCGGCGGAGGAGGCGGGGGCGGGGGAGGAGGAGCCGGGGCCGGAGCGGGCTCGGGCGCAGGAGGCGGTGGGGGAGGAGGCGGAGGAGGCAGAACCTTCTTCACGCCGCCCCAGGTGTAGCCCAGACCAACCAGACCCAGCAGGTCGGTGTTGCGGGCGATGGGAAGATCGGAGCGAACGGCCTTCACGTCGAACTGCACCGCGAGCTTGCCGAAGTGGCCCAGAAGGCCGGCACCCAAGTGATAGTTCAGGCGAGTGGAATCCTTGTCCAGGATGGGGGGATGCAGGCGACTGCCACCCAGGCCCGCAGCGAGGTAGGGGTACCAGTTGTCGGCGCCGGGACGGAAATTGAAGAGCAGGGAGCCTAGACCGATGTATTCCCTACCGGCACTGGAGGCGCCTGACTTGAGCTCCTGGTCGGCCCGCAGAGCCTTCAGGTCCAGGCCCCAGCGGTTGGTGAACCAGTGACCGGCGCCCAGGCCGTAGGCGAAGCCGTTGTCATAGATGTTGTCACTGCTTCGGAAGGCGCCACCCACTTGGGCCGTGACCCAGTTCTGGCCTTCCTGCGCCGTAAGGCTGAGGGCTGTGCCCAGCAGCAGAACCCCAAAGATTTTCTTCATGAGACCTCCGAAAAGGTGAATCCGGTGGTTCGGATTCGAGAGTGAGAACGGTTACCAAGTGTTTCCAAATGATATTGGGAGGTAATTGGCTCCCGAACCTGCGATGCCTGAACCTGAGAGGTTGTTCCCTGAATAGTAGGGATAGGCAGATCAAAGCATAGCTCCAATCAATGAATTTTCAAGCTTATCCAGTTCTCAGCCTTGTGAAATACAAGTACCGTCCCGGACCAGGAGACCCGCTGGAAGGTGATGGTTCCAGGCCAGGGGACGCGATCCAGATAGCTTCGCAGGGCTCCTTGGAGCCGGAGCCGCTGTTCGAAACTCACGGCCGTGTCCGCGGAAGTCCAGGCTCCGGCCCGCCGGAACTTGACCTCCAACAGCCTCAGTTCCTCTCCTCGGCTCATGAGCAAGTCCAATTCCCAGCGTCCTACCTGGAGGTTGTGGGCCACGAGGCTCCAGCCCTTCAGCCACATCAGCCAGAGCGTGGCCCGTTCGGCCCAGCGCCCCCGAAGGCGCGCTTTGGAACCCCGCTTGGAAGAGATGGTCATGGTTTCAGTCTAGCGAGGGCCGAAACCGATGCGCGCGTCCCTTCTGCGGATGAACCTTGGCCCGACTATGCTGGGGCATGGCGCGAAGCAACCTGGAGAAAAGCCCTTTCCTGAAACGCAAGCTGCTGGATCTCCCCCGGACGCCTGGGGTCTATCTGTACCGGGACCGGGAGGAAAACCTGCTCTACGTGGGCAAGGCCAAGGTGCTGCGGAACCGGGTCAAGAGCTATTTCCAACAGAAGCACCTCGATGCCAAGACTCGCCGCCTCGTGGGTCGCATCTGGGATCTGGAGTTCATCGTCTGCGAAACCGAACTCGAAGCCCTGGTGCTGGAAAACAACCTCATCAAGGAACACACGCCGCCCTTCAACATCCTGCTGCGGGATGACAAGAACTATCCCTACGTGAAGCTCACCTGGAAGGACGCC
>JAJTBC010000144.1 GCA_021287085.1 Bacillota bacterium
ACTTCAGGCACCCGTGCCGTGAACGTTCATTTGCAGACCACCACGGCGGGAGTGTTCCAGGCCCCCGTATCGCTTTCCGTGGGCACTCGAAGGCCACTGGACGTGACCCTGGCGGATCTCACGGGGCAGGGCCAGCTGGATGTGGTGGTGGCCGCCAGCGGCGGCAACGATGTGCTGGTCTTTTTGCACGGTGCCACGCCCGGCACCTTTCTTGCGCCCCTGGCCCTGCCTGTCAGCGGCGATCCAGCGGCGGTGGCGGTGGGCGATCTCACGGGCACGGGCACCAAGGACATCGCCGTGGCCATGGCCAACGGCAAGGTGGCGATCCTCCGTCAGGGCGCGACCCCCGGAACCTTCCAGGCGGCGGTGGAATACGTGATGGGCTGGGATCCGGTGGCCATCCGCATCGCGGATATCAACGGCGACGGACGCCAGGATCTCCTCACCGCCAATTACACCCAGGGGGGCGGCGGCCTGAGCGTGTTACTTCAGAGCGCCATGCAGCCCGGCCATTTCCTTCCTGAACAGACCTTCGACACGGGCGATGACGCCTGCGCCGGTCTGGCGGTGGGCGATGTCAATGGCGACGGTCTGCCCGATATCGTGGTGGCCAACGCCGGTTTGCCCGGCTGGCCGGGCTCGGTATCCGTGTTCCTCCAGGATCCACGCACCATCGCCAACGGGGAGACCCAGATCCACCTCAAGGCCCCGGATCTGTATCGCGGCTACTATGGCCCCTTGTCCGTGGTCATCGCGGATCTCAAGGGGGATGGCCATCCCGCCCTCGTGATCGCCGACGGCAGCCCCTCCATTCGTTGGCCCGACCCCGCCAGCCCCGGCCATTTCCAGCCGCCGGTGTGGTTGAAGCAGTAGGAATGGTGGGTTACTGAGCTGATTTCTAAAGCAACGGCCGTTTTTGCCAAGCGCGCCATGCCGAACGCAGGAATCCATAAATAAAACCAAGGACGCTTCCCAGGGCTCCCAGGAATAGGAACGCCAGCAATACGCCGATTCCGAATTCGAGCACGTGGACCTCTGTTTCAAGAATACGACGATCCCGGCTGTTTGAAATCGCGCTGCACGGAGTAGGGTGTGCAAGAAGGATTCGAACCTCGGTTCGCCTGCGGCTCACCCCGCGGCGCTGGCTGGGCACGGGAATCTCCTGCGGAGACCGCTTCGGACGCATGCGTCCTTCGCTTTCCCTACCTGCCCGCCATCGCCGATTCGGAGGTCCGAATCCTCTCGCGAACAGGTCGTTTCGTCAGAAAGTGGTCGGGGCGAGAGGATTCGAACCTCCGACCTCTCGGTCCCGAACCGAGCGCTCTACCAGGCTGAGCCACGCCCCGAAAGGGTTGATGCTACCTTACGCGAGGAGGGGCGTCCATCCTGAATTTGCGAATGGACTGGGCGAGCGGCTCTGAATCAGCGGTGGTGGAGCGTTTGGAGTCGATCCAGCACGGCGGCGAAGGGATCCGTAGGCCGGGGTGGAAGGGGCGGAGGCTCCTGGGTGGGTGGGTCGCAGGGCAGTACGTCGATGCGTTGGAGGTTGAGACGGGCCAAGCGCTCGATGCGGGCGCGGATGTCGGGCCATACGGCCTCCACGCTCAGGCGCAAGGAGGGAATGACTTCGGGCTTCCAGCACCCCATGAAGAGCACGTGGTTGCGAACGCGCAGCAGGCGGGTATGGGCCTGGAGGGCAGGGCCCACCACCATGGGCCAGGCGCGGGCAAGGCGCTCTTCGGCCTGGCGCTCTTCTGCGCGCTGGCGCGATTCCGTGGCGAAGTGAATGGGCTTGAGCATCAGAGGGTTCGCTGCACGCGCTCCACATGAACGGCTTTCTTGCCTTCGGTGACGATGAAGAGGCCGTGCAGTTGAAGATCCCCTTCGGACACTTCGAAGCGTTCGCCCTTGGCCTTGAGGAAGCGGCTCAGGCTGGCGGCCTTCTTCATGCCGATCACGCCGTCGTACGGGCCCACCATGCCGATGTCGGTGACGTACGCGGTACCACCCGGAAGCAGGCGAGCGTCCAGAGTGGGCACGTGGGTATGGGTGCCCATGACAGCGGTGACTCGGCCATCCAGGTACCAGCCCATGGCTTGCGCTTCGCTGGTGGCTTCGGCGTGCATGTCCACCAGCACCACGTCGGCCCGCTCCTTGGCGAGAATGGCGTCGGCGCAGCGGAAGGGATCGTCGCAAGGCGCCATGTGAATGCGGCCCAGCAGGTTGATGACCAGCACTTCTTCGCCCGAGGTGGTGTGCAGCTTCACGTAGCCGCCGCCAGGCGTTCCCGGCGGATAGTTG
>JAJTBC010000157.1 GCA_021287085.1 Bacillota bacterium
CCACCCACAACAAGAGCCACATCGCCCTGGTGCTGAAGCACGGCCTCGACATCTTCCAGTACGAGAACCAGCTCAAGGCCTCCCACCCCTCCCATGACGTGATCCAGCCCGTGGAGCGCGCCATCGCCCGTGGCACCGCCGAAGTGACCGAACTGCTCAAGAAGGGCATGGGCACCCTGGCCACCATCGCCTCCGCCTCCCCCTTCATCGGCCTGCTTGGCACCGTGTGGGGCATCATCGCCGTGTTCTCGACCCTGAAGGAAAAGGGCGCTGGCGATATCAACGCGCTGGCCGGCTCCATCGGTGAAGCCCTCGGCACCACGGCTCTCGGTCTGATCGTGGCCATCCCCGCCGTGTGGATCTTCAACTACTTCACCAACCTGCAGGACAAGACCATCACCAGCATCAACAATGCTGCTTCCCAGATGATCGACGAGTTCATCCGCCGGGAGAGCCAGAACTAAGTTCCCTTCCACCTGCGCGGGGTCGTGACCCCATGATCCCGCGCCCAACTCAAAGGAGATACCTATGGGTATGGATGTTGGCGGCAAGGGCGGTGGCGTAAAGTCGGATATCAACGTTACGCCTCTCGTGGATATCGTGCTGGTGCTTCTGATCATCTTCATCGTGATCACGCCGGCCGTGAACGCAGCCGTGAAGCTGCCCGTGGCCAAACACTCTGAAAAACCGCAAACCCAGCAAGGGGCCAAGTACCTGAACCTCATGCTCGGTCGCGATAACGAAAAATCCAAGGACGGCGTCATCGTTCCCGGCTACGTCATGCTCGACGACGAAGCCGCCAAGCGCGAAGGGAAGGGCGTCGCGGCCTGGGACATGAGCACGGAAGATGGCCGGGCCAAGCTGGTGAAGTACATCAAGGCTTCCACCGAGCAGCTTTCGGACAAGCGCGTGTTCGTGAAGGCCGACGCTGATCTGCCTTACAAGTACGTGGACAAGCTCTTCCAGATCTGCCGCGAAGGCGGTGCTGACGAAGCTTCCATCGTGACCTCCGAAGACAAGGCCAAAGAGGAGGGCAAATGAGCGGCGCCAAGTCAGACATCAACGTTACGCCTCTGATCGACATCGTGCTGGTGCTGCTCATCATCTTCATCGTGATGGTGCCTGGCATGTCGAAGTCGATGCCCGTGGTCGTGCCCCAGGTGGTGAAGGTGGACAAGCCCACCCCACCCGATCCCAAGAATCCACCCTTGGTGGTGGAAGTGGACCCCACGGCCGATAACAAGACTTACGTATTCAAGTTCCAGAGCGAAGCCATGGAACTGGGGGAGCTGGCCAATCGGCTCGTTCCCGTGGTCCAGTTGCAGCCCATCGGCATGCGCAAGGTCTTCGTGAAGATCGACGAAGAAGCTCCCTATCAGGTGGCTGTGCAGGTGCTCGACCAGATCCGCGTGGCTTCCGAGCGCGCGAAGAAGGAGAGCATGAACACCCTCGGCACCGATGGCGGCGATATCAAGGTCGCCACGTCGCTGAAGAAGCGCAATCCCTGAGCTTTTTCCGGTTCCAGAAAACGGCCCGCAAGGGCCGTTTTTCGTGGTCCTCGGTCGATGAAGCACCGATGCTATC
Source organism: Bacillota bacterium (assembly GCA_021287085.1). Taxonomy (GTDB): domain Bacteria; phylum Acidobacteriota; class Holophagae; order Holophagales; family Holophagaceae; genus JAYREN01. Next base: position 1,585 of record JAJTBC010000157.1, read on the forward strand.
CTTGCGCCAGCAAAGGGTGTTGAACGAGGTGTTTCATGAAGAAGGGGCTGATCCTAGGCTGGGTGTTGGGGATCGGGCTGGCTTTCCCCGGAGCCTCGTTGCGTGGAAACGAGGGCGTCCATGTCGGGTTTGCCCGGGCCGATATCTCCCGCCACGTGAAAACCAAGTTGCCCTTTCGCCGTCCTTTGGAAGTGCGGGCATTGGCGCTGGAGCAGCCTGCCTGCAAGGTGCTGCTGCTGGCCTGCGATCTCATGGAAATCTCGCCGGGCTACGCACGCCACCTCCAGGTGCGTGTGGGCAAGGCGTTGGGGATTCCTGAACAACAGGTGCTCATTCACACCACGCACACCCACAGCAGCGCAGACAAAGGCTCCGATGCGAAGAACTTGCCCGGCCTGGAATCCGCCCTCGTCCGGTGTGGGCGCGAGGCCCTGGCCAAGGGGGTTCCCGCCCAGGTGAAGCTGGCTGAGGCTGATGTCGGTCAACGCTTCAGCGTGAATCGCCGTGTGGATGCCGGAGATGATCTGGGAGTGCAGACTTTCTGGTACGGCTTCCGTTACGATCCGTCTTCGGATCGGGTGGATGGAGCCTGGCTGGCCCAGAACATGCGCGAACGCTGGTTGCGTCGCGAACTACCGCCTGCGACCGCGCCCCTTTGGATGGATGGACCGGTGGATCCCCATGTCCAAACTCTGCTTTTTGCGGATCTCAAGGGGAGAGTGCTGGGCAGCATCGTGCGCTTTTGTGCTCACCCCCATATCGCCTCGGCCCTGCGAGCGCGTGAGATGGATTCGGATTACCCGGGCCGTTGCCGCGATCGCATGGAACAGCTTTTCGGTGGGTGCTGCGTGTTCCTTTCCGGGCCTCTCGCCAACATGGTGCCCAAGGAGCACATCCCTTATGTGAACGAACCGGAGCCGGAGGAGATGGTGCAACTGGGCCCCATCGCTTCGCTGCATCCGGTGAAAGATGAAGCGGGCCTGCAGGAAATGGAGCGCATCGGCCAGGGACTGGCGGAAGCCGCCCAGAGGGCCCTGGAAACGGCGCACTGGCAACCCCTGCTGCGCTTCGATTTTGCGGCCCAACGCTTTCCCGTGGTCCTCGATCCGGCCCTGGTGGCGGATGGTCCTGCCCGGAGGGCGTTCCGGGAACTGCTGGAGCGCGAGTACCGGTCGGTCCTGCGGCGAGCCCCCAGCCTGGAGGCCATTCGCCCCCTGGCCAACGCGCTCAACGCGCTGGAGTGGGAACCGGGCCATTGGGAAAACACGGTGAGCGCACAGGACCTTCACGCGAAGTGCATCGCCATGCCTTTGGCGGTGCTCCGGCTTCTTGATACCGCGCTGGTGTTTCTCCACTCCGAGATTTCGCCGGAAACAGGCGTGGCACTAAGGGCCGCTCATCCCAAGACCGCTATCTGGACCGTCAACCTGACAGGTGGCACCCTCAACTATCTTCCGCCCGATTCATTTCGGGACGAAGGAGGCTACGAAGGTCGCAACATCCTCTCCCAACGTGGCGCAGAAGCTCAATTGAGAGCCGATGTGGCGAGCCTTCTGGGCCGCGTGGGTCTTCTTCGGCAATGAGCTTGAACTAGAAGACAGGATCGCCTGGCTTGCGACGCCAAGCTTCGGGCTTGGCCTTGGGATCCTTGCTCTTG
>JAJTBC010000198.1 GCA_021287085.1 Bacillota bacterium
CTGGCCCCGGAACGGCGGATCGAGCTGGTAAAGGGCATCTCGCATGGCCACGGCCTTGGCAGGCACGCCGCCATCCTGGGCTTCGAGCCAGGTGAGGGTGGCCGGGCGATCCTGGCGCCACGCGAAATGGCGCGGGCCCTCCTCGCAGGCGTCGAAATCCACGGGAATCCGGTCCTGGAGCGGCCTTTCGTGGAGGGTCGCCACCGGCTGGCCCTGGCCATCCACCACCCGCACCACGGAGGGGAAGCGTTCCAGGGGGAACTGATAGGAAAAGGGTTTGCGGATTTCCGATACCAGCAGGTAGGCCCCATCGGGCGAAGGCTGCACGCTGCGATAGATCGCGGGAGGCAGCAGCGGCGTGGCGCGGCCCTGGAGATCCACGCGGTGAATGGTGGTGGTGACGTAGAAGGCGAACTTGGCCTCATCGGCGGGGGAGCGCAGCAGATCCTGGTAGGTGCGGGCCGGGGCCTTCACGCCCAGGGCTTCCTGCACCGCCGGGCCCACGGGGAGAGGCTGCGCTTCTGGATAGGTCTCCAGCGTGGGGCGCATCCAGACCAGCAGGCTTTGGCCATCGGAGGCCCAGGCGTAGGGACGACCGAGGGTGGCGCTGAGCCTGGGTTCGGTGAGCCGCCTGGCTTGGCCTGTGGCCACCTCCGCCACCCATAGCGCCAGGCCCTTTTCCTGCACCTCCACGAATGCGAAATGCGCGCCCGTGGGCGAGAAGGAGGGGTACTCGAAGCGCAGGTTCGCAGGCAGGCCTTGGAGGGGCACGCTCCGACCCGTGGTCAGATCCTGAAGGGAAAAGGCCGTGAAGGGCCGCGTGCGCGAGGCGTTGTGGGTGACGGGATTGAGGCGCAACCCCGCGAGGCGCAGTTCAGGCTGGGCCAGATCCGCCAGGGAAAGGTAGGCGGGGCGCGTGAGCAGGGCCAGGGTGCGGCTCTGGGCATCGATCATGGGGGAAGGGGGCAGATCCACGTCGAACACATCGAGAATGGCCTGGGGCGGTTTCTGGAAGGTGATGGAGGACTGGGCCGCCAGAGAAAGGGCCATGAACGCCGTGCAGGCTGCGGCGGTGAAACGAAGAATCGACATGGCGATCTCCTTGCGGAAAGGATGGGTCACTTGCTGGGGGAAGCCAGGGCCGCGGGCAGGGCGGGAATGGGCGGCAGGTCTTCCTTCGTGAACGCGGGCAGTTTCTCGGCGCGATTGGCGAGGTGGTAGGCCACCGAGGCCATGACCGTGGCTGTGCGGCTGATGTCATCCACAGGCACCCGCTCCAGCGTGTCCACGCTGGTGTGCCAGGTGACCTCGCTGTATTCCAGCGGATCCTGCACCAATCCGATGCCGGTCAGGCCCGCATGGGTGAACACGGTGATATCGGCGTAATCGGGCTGGGGCAGGCGGGTGCGGTGATGATTGGCGCCCACCACGCCGAGATCTTTGAAAGGCGCCATCAATTCACGCAGGACCTGAGCGGAGGCAGGCGGCCCGAACACGCTGAGCCCGCGCATCATGCCTGCGCCGCCGTCCATGTTGAAGTAGGCCACCAGGTTTTTCGCTTCGTCCGTGAGGCTGCCCGGAGCGCCGTAGTGGGCCTTCACGTAGGCGGTGCTGCCCAGCAAGCCCAGCTCCTCGCCGCCGAAGAGCACCACGCGGATGGTGCGCTTGGGCGCGGCTCCCGTGGCCTTGAGGATGCGCAGGGCCTCCATCATGGCCACGCAGCTCGCTCCGTCGTCGGTGGCGCCGGTGCCCGTATGCCAGGAATCCAGGTGCGCCCCCAGCAGGATGACTTCGTGGGGCTTTTCCGTGCCGGTCAATTCCGCCACCACGTTGTAGCCTTGGTTCGATTCGGGATGGAAGCGGTTGCGGATATCCAGCTCGAGCCTGGCTTCCTTGCCATCCCCCATGAGTTGCCAGAGACGGCCGTAGTCCTCGGCCCGCATGACCACCGTGGGCACGGCCTTGTCTCCATCGAAGGTGCGGTTGTTGAACGCGCGGATGAGGCCATTGCGCATGCCCGCATCGTTGACCCGCGCCAGAGCGCCTTCGCTGACCAGCCACTGATCCACCAGGCGATCCACTTCGCGGGCCCGTACGGCCCCTGGGCGTTTGGGGGCGTGGCGGTCGAAGGTGATGCGCGGGGCCTCAGGCTCCCTGGCCGGATCGAAGCGCTTCAGCAGGTCTTCCTCCGCCAAGCGCGGCGCGTAGCGGTTCCACAGCACCGGCACGGTCTTGGGACGCCCCACGAAGACCACTTTGCCGCGCACCTTGTCCTTCAAGGCCGCGAAGGCCGCGGCCAGTTCGGCGGGCAGAGGCTCCTCTGGAATATCCAGGCGCGCCACCGTTCCCTTCACCGTGCCCCTGGTAGAAGGCGTCCAGGCCACCACTTCCACGTGCAGCGGCGATTCGTACGGCGCGAGGGCATGCACCGATTGGTGCAGGTTGGTCCAGCCTCCGTGGCCCAGATCCCAAGGTTCCAGAGCCGCTTTGGCTAAGCCCCATTGGGTGAGTCGCGCGGCCGCCCACTGGGCCGCCGCCCGGAACTGCGGCGAGCCCGTAAGCCGAGGTCCGTGCCCATCGCAGAGTTCGTGCAGCGTGCGAGGCACCTGCGAACGCTGCAGACCCTCCTCCCGGATACGAGCCATCATCGTCGTATCCAACGATTCCTGGGCCCCCAGCGAAACCACCAGCATCGACCAGACCAGCCACCGTCGCATGGAACCTCCAGGTTGCATCGTAAAGCTAGGCTAGCAGCAAGAAGACGGGGCGGGGCCGTCTTTCAGCGCAGGGCCAGTCGCTGAGCGCGTCCTTCCCGCTGGATGTCCAGTTGGATCGGCGCATCGGGGGCCAGGGCTTCCAGTTGATCCAGGAGATCGTCCACGCTCCGCACGGGCTGTCCATTGAGGCCGGTGATGACATCTCCGAGGAGGAAGCGCCTTCCAGAGCGGGAAAGGCCCCTCAACCCGGCGCGATGAGCCGGGCCGCCGGGGCGCACTTGGAGCACGATGAGGCCCTTGGGGTTGCCGAAGTGGGAAGCGTAGCTGGGATCAAGGGTTTCGAAGCCCAGATCCGGGCGGGTAAGGCGGCCCTTGGCGATGAGCTGGGGCACGATGCGATTCACGGTATCCACGGGCACCGCGAAGCCGATACCGGCGCTGGAGCCGCTGGTGCTCTGGATCGCCGTGTTGACGCCGATGAGCCGTCCGGCGCTGTCCAGCAGCGGCCCGCCGGAATTGCCGGGATTGATGGCCGCGTCGGTCTGGATGACACCGCTGATGCGCCGCCGCGTCGAGCTTTGGATCTCCCGGCCCAGGGCCGACACGATGCCCGTGGTGAGGGTTTGATCCAATCCAAAAGGGTTGCCGATGGCCATGACGGCCTGTCCCACCTGCAGATCGCTGGAGGTGCCGATGGGAATGGGCCGCAGATGCGCGGGCGGATTCGCCAGCCGCAGCACGGCCAGATCCCGCTCCGGCGCCAGTCCCACCACCTGAGCGCGGTGGGTGCTGTGATCGGAAAGGGTCACTTCCAGTTCCTGAGCGTCTTCCACCACATGGAAATTGGTGACGATATGGCCTTGCTCATCCCACACGAACCCACTGCCGGTGCCCGTGGGCACGGCCTGCACATCGAAGCTGAACCAGTCCCGCTGGTAGGCGATGGTCGTGATGTACACCACGCTGGGCTTGGCTTCCCGGAAGCGGTCGATGACCGCCTGCTCTCCCGCAGGCAGCGGCCCCCGCGGGGTCACGGCCCTCGGCCTGCTGACGGAATGGTGAAGGGCCTGGCTGCTGCACCAGCCCGCCAGCACCCCGGCTGCGAGGATCATCACGACCAAGGCCACTTTGCGCATGAACGACCTCCTGGTTTTTTCAGTGTAAGGAATTCCTCGGAGCGGAGCCGAGGTTGGGACTATGCTTTCTTTTCACTCCCGGAGGCCGCAATGACCAAGCTGAAGCGGAAGGAATACGAAGCCCATCTGGAAACCATGCAGCTGGAATTGGTGCAGATGGCGCGGTGGATCCAGCACACGGGGCAGCGGCTGATGGTGCTGTTCGAAGGGCGTGATACCGCAGGCAAGGGCGGGGCCATCGATGCGGTGCGACGCCACCTCAACCCTCGCCAGTGCCGCGTGGTGGCCCTCCCCAAACCGACCGAGCGGGAGCGCACCCAGTGGTACTTCCAGCGCTACGTGGATCATCTTCCTGCGGCAGGCGAGATCGTGCTGTTCGATCGGAGCTGGTACAACCGTGCGGGCGTGGAAAAGGTGATGGGCTATGCCGATGAGGGCCAGGTGAAGCTCTTCCTCAAGCAGACGCCCGTGTTCGAAAAGCAACTGGTGGAGGATGGCATCCTGCTCTTCAAGTACTGGCTGTGCTGCGATCAGGCCCAGCAGGAGGAGCGCTTCAGCGAACGGCTGCAGGACCCCCTCAAGGGCTGGAAGCTATCGCCCATCGATCTCCAGGCCC
>JAJTBC010000222.1 GCA_021287085.1 Bacillota bacterium
ATTCCTCCTGAATCAAGACAGGGAACTACCAAGGTACGATCAACGGAAACGAAAGGCCATGCCTGCTCTTTCTCAACGCACCAATCGGCAGGCCCTTCGTTTTTGGCCCGGTGCCGCGCATAATCAGCCCATGGCGCGAGAACGGGCGGAAATCCTCATCATCGGCGGCGGCATCGCGGGGTTGTCCACGGCCTACCACCTGGCTTCGCACGGTCAAAAGGGCATTGTGGTGCTGGATCGCGAGCCGGTGCCCGGTTTCTACGCTAGCGGCCACAACGCGGGCATCGGTCGCCAACTCACGGGCCGTGCGGAGCACACGGCGCTCACGGTGGAGGGCACGGGGCGTTTGCGCAGCGCTGGCTTGATGGATAACGGCGGGGGATGTCTGCTGGGCGCGGATTCCGGCGGTACCCAATCCCTGGCGGAAGAGGCGGCGGCTTTTTCGTTGAACGTGCGGCGCGGCGCTGGTTCTCCTTTTCCGGAATTGAAGGCGGAAGAGCATCTGGAAATCCCCAGCGATGGCGTCATCGACGTGGATCGGATGCTGGCTTACTGCGCCGAAGGCGGCCGCGCCCAGGGCGTCTCGCTGCGCTTCGGCTGGAACGTGCGATCCCTGAGCCCGAGTGGCGCAGGCATGGAGGTGGAAACCGATCGTGGCCCGATTCAAGCCGATCTGGTGGTGAACGCCGCCGGAGCCTGGTGCGGCGAACTGGGCCGCATGGCCGGAGGCCTGGATCTGGCCTTCAAGCCCCTGCGCCGTCATCTGGTGTGGAGCAATCATCCCTGGCCCGAGCACCGCCGCTGGGCCTGGTGGGCGGATCGTCCGCTGTACCTGCGTCCCGAAAGTGGCGGCCTGCTGCTCTGCGCCTGCGAAGAGCAGGAAACACCGCTACCGCCGCTCCATACGCAACTCGGCAACGACGACAGCATTCTCACGGGCCTTGATGGCTCACTCAACGAATTGGCCCCCGCCTTGGCCAACGTGCCCATCGCCCGCCTGTGGTGCGGCTTGCGGACCTTCGCCCCCGACCGCCGCTTCGTCATCGGTTTCGATCCTCTCAATCCCCGTCTCTATTGGGTGGCGGGGCTGGGTGGCCACGGCATGACCTCCGGCCTGGCCGTCGGCCAGCTCGCCGCCCAAAGCATCCTCCGTCACCGCCCCACGCACGAGCTGGATCCGGCGCGGTTCCTATAAAACGTTTTCGTTAGCGCCCTGCTTCCGGTACGCGCTCCCATTTGAAAGTCTTCAGCAAATCCGCTGCGGTGCAGGGTTCAGGGCGATCCAGGCAGCCCAGGCTATGGCCCAAATGACCCAGGAGATCGGCCAGGCTGCGCCCTTCCGCCAACCAAGCCTGCACGCCTTCGGCCCCGCTGCGCTTGCCCAGGCGCTCACCCTGGTCACCGTGGACCAGCGCCACATGGGCGTACTCGGGACGGGCGAATCCCAGGGCTTCCTGCAAGCGGATCTGCGTAGCCGTCACCGGCCGGAGATCGTCGCCCCTCACGATTTCCGTCACGCCCTGCAAACCGTCGTCCACCACCACCGCCAAATGATAGGCGAAGCAGCCATCGCGGCGATGCAGCAGAGGATCGCCCGTAAGGGCGCATGGATCGTGGCGTTGCGGGCCATGCACCCGGTCGAGCCATGCCACTTCCCCTGGCGGAAGATGGAAGCGCAGGGCCGCCGGTTCCAGGGTGGCGGGAACGCGGCCTCGGCAACGGCCCGGATAGGGACGCAGGCCATCGTCAGCTTGGGGCGCAGAGGCCATGAGGGCCAGATCCTTGCGACTGCATTGGCAAACGTAGAGCAGGCGCTGTTCCTGGAGCCGCGCCAGGGCCTCCAGATACTGGGTGTCCCGCTCCGATTGCCACACCACCGGGCCATCACTTTCCAATCCCAGAGCCGCCAGATCCCTCACCTGCTGCTCGGCCCATTCCCGGCGGCAGCGATGCCGATCCACATCCTCGATCCGCAGCAGCCACCGCCCGCCCCTCGCCTTCACCGACAACCAGGAGGCCAGGGCCGTGCGCAGATTGCCCCGATGCAGCGCCCCCGTGGGCGAGGGCGCGAAGCGGCCAATGGGAACGGAGGGAACGCACATGGCCTCCCAGTGTCCCAGGAACAATCTCAAAGCGGAAAAGTGGCTGGAGGTGGCCCGCGATTCCCTCGGCCTTTTGCGCTACTCTGCCCCCATGTCTCGTCTGCGCGCCATCTGGGGTTCGTGGCCACCGGTGCTGAAGGCGCTGGCGGCACAGGGCGTGGTGTTTGCCGTGCTGCTGGTGATGGCGACCGTCCTGCCCAAGAGCGAATCTCTCTGGCCCTGGGCCCTGACGCAAGGGCTGCTGGCGGCGCTGCTGGCGGCGCTATGGGGACTGGGCCGCTGGTGGCAGCTTTTTCAAGCATTTCTGCCCTTGGCTCTGGCTTGGCAGTGGCAGGGAACCGTGCCTTCCTGGGTGTTCCTGGCCCTGGCGATCCTTTGCCTGCTGGTTTTCGGCGGGGGCATGCTCACGCGGGTGCCTCTCTACAATTCCAATCGAGAGGCCTGGAACGCCCTGCTGGCCAAGCTTCCCGAGGATCAGCCCTGGCGCGTGGCGGACCTGGGCGCGGGCCTGGGCGGCCCCCTGGCCCATTGGGCGCCGCGTCGACCCCAGTGCCATTTTGTGGGCGTCGAAGCCTCGCCCTTGGTGTGGCTGGCGGCCTGGCTGCGCCTGCGGAGGCATCCCAACGCCCACATGCGCCTGGGCAGCCTATGGAAGACCCCCTTGAACGATTTCGATCTGGTCTTCGTGTTCCTCTCTCCCGCGCCCATGGCCGCCCTTTGGGACAAGGCCTGCACGGAGATGCGGCCAGGTACGCTCCTGGTGAGCCACAGCTTCGAAATCCCCAACCGTCCGGCCCAGGAGCGCATTCCGGTCTCCGGCCCACCTGGCGCCTGCCTCCTGTTCTACCGGATTCCCTGAACCCGATCTGGAGTATTTGAAACCACGGATTCGGCAGGGCTTCGCTCGTCGTATCGGGATGGCAACGGCGCACGACTCTGCCATTCTCGAAGCATGGCCCTTTCGGAAACCCCCCGTTCTCCTTGGTACGCGCCGTTCCGCGAGCTTCCGCCCGCCACGTGGCTCTCGCTGGCCTTGCTGGGATTCGCGTCGGGCCTGCCTCTCTTTCTCACAGGCTCCACGCTCAAGGCCTGGATGACCAAGGAGAACCTGGATCTGGGCACCATCGGCATCTTCAGCGTCGTGACGCTGCCCTACAGCTTGAAGGTGTTCTGGGCGCCCTTCCTGGATCGCTTCGCCATGAAAGGCCTGGGGCGCAGGCGCAGCTGGATGCTGCTCATGCAGATCGGAATGGCCCTGGCGCTGACGGGATTGGCCCTGCATCCCCCTCATCTGAGCCTCACCACCGTGGCGGCGCTGGCCGTGGCGGTGGCGCTGACCTCGGCCACCTTCGATATCGCCGTGGACGCGTGGCGGGCAGAAGCCTTGCCCCACAAGCTGCTGGGCTTCGGCACCAGCGTACACATCACCACCTACCGCATCGCCATGCTGGTGAGCGGCGGGGGCGCGCTGATCCTGGCGCAGCGCGTGGGCTGGAAACACACCTACCTGGTCATGGCCGGGCTCACCGTGCTGGGCATGGCAGGCACGTTGTTGGCGGCCAATACCGACGCCGTGGCCCGCTCCCCGCGCACCTTGCGGGAAGCCATTCTGGAACCGCTGAAGGATCTGCTGAAGCGCCCCGGCATTGCCGAATTGGCGGCCTTCGCCGTGCTGTACAAACTCGGAGACTGGCTGGCTGAAGCCATGACCATGCCCTTCCTCCTTCGCGGCATGGGCTTCACGCTAGCGCAGGTAGGCACGGTGCAGAAGACCACCGCCATGGCCGCCATCATCGTGGGCGGCCTCCTGGGCGGGGCCATCATCACCCGCGTGAGCCTCAAGAAAGCCCTGTTCGCGTTCGGCCTTCTCCAGGCCGCAAGCATCCTGGGCTTCTGGGCCATCTCGCGCCTGGGCCCCAACCTGGGCCTATTGGTGGCCGCCAACGCCCTGGAAAACCTCGCCTATGGCATGGGCGGAAGCGCCTTCGCCGCCCTGCTCATGGCCAGCTGCAACCGCACCTACACCGGCACCCAATACGCCCTTTTCTCCAGCCTCATGGCCCTGCCCCGCACCGTTTTCGCAGGTGCCACGGGCTTCCTCGCCCAGCGCCTGGGCTGGTCCTCGTATTTCCTGGTCTGCGTCCTCGCCGCCATTCCAGGGCTTCTGCTGCTTCTGCGCTACGAGAAATGGGGATTGCGGGAAGAAGGCGAGACAACGAGTTAGCATCATTCCATGAAACCCTCTCCCTTGCCGTCATGGCTGATCTGGGGCATCCCCGCGAGCTTCATGCTGATGGGGTTGGTGCTCTTCATCGCGAGGCTTTCACGGTTGCGGCGGCGCACACGGCAGGATCCTGAGCAGATGCTGTTGGGCGCGGTATCCGAGAGCCTGCGGGAGCGCGGGCAACTCGCGGCCACGCTGGGGGAGTTGCGCACGGTCCATGAGCGCATTCTCGATGCGCTGCCCTTCGGCCTCTTGTGGGTGGATCAACGTCACCAGGTGGCGGCCCTCAACGCCAAGGGCCGCGAGCTTTTGGGCGTGCAGCGCGGCGTGATCGGGCTGGACGCTCCTTTCGTGCTGGAGCCCTTTCCGTGGCTGGTGAGCGGGTTGACCCGGGCAGCCGGGGAAACCTGGCGGGACGATGGTTTCTCCAACGGTGCCGCCCGGCGATGGGAAGTGCGCCGGGTGGAAGCTCCCGACAAGATCGGCGCGCTGCTGCAATTCGAGGACATCACCGATTCCGAAGCGGAAGCTCGCCGTCAGGCCCTGCGGGAGCGGTTCGCGGAACTGGGGGAAATGACCGCGGGCGTGGCGCATCAGCTCAAGAACGGCCTCGCCGTGCTGAAAGGCCACGGGCAGCTGCTTTCCAAGGCGGGACATCCGGACGTAGCGAAGGAACTCCTGGAGGAAACGGAAGATCTTGAGCGGCTGGTGCAGCGATACCTGCAATGGGCCAAACCCCTGGAGCCTCACCGCCTGAAAGTGGATCTAAGAGAAGCGGCTCTTCTGGCCGTGGAAGAAGCCAGAAAGCGGCCGTCGGGCCGCTCCATCATCTTCTCGGTGCATGGCGAAGGCACCGCCCAGGCCGATGGAATGCTGCTCCAGCAGGCCC
>JAJTBC010000242.1 GCA_021287085.1 Bacillota bacterium
TGCCCATCCGATACCAGTTTCGAAGCCTCAAGACCCCATTCCAGCCTCAGGATGGGTCCCACTCGAAGCAGGCGATGGTTGTAAGACAGCAGCAGACCGTTGCCCGTGCCCAGATCGCCCGACACCAGATCTCCGGTTCCCTGCAAAAAGGTTTGGGGCAGGCTTTGGCCTTTCGGAAAGGGGACTTCCAAGCGCACATCCCAGGTCTGGGCCGCCAAAGGCAGCATCGTGAACACCAACCAACAGCCCGGAATTTTCATGGGTTCGCTCCCGATTCACATCTGCGTTGCAAAACGTGTCATATTTTTGACTTGAACTTCAGCCCTTAGCCTCTAGGCTGTTTTCAGGATACCCCATGACAGCACACCCTCACCTTCATTGGTCTACCTTGGGTGAATCCACCCAAGGGCTGGAGCATCGCTGGGCGGGCTTGTGGAATGTCACCGTGGATCGAGCGGCCAGCCCAGCGTTGCCGCCGCCGGAAACGGATCTCTGGGTGGTAAGCGCCGATGCAGAAGAACCGCCCCCCGCTCTGCTGAAAGCCATGGCGGAAGTGAACGCGCTACCCTTACTGCTGCTGCGGGCCGAGGGAAAAGCGCCTTCCATGAAAGCCTTGATGGCCTGGAGCGCGCTGGGTTCGGCCCGCTGGGGGGTGTACAGCGACGATCCGCCACGCCCCGGTCTGCGGCCTCTGGCGGCCCATGTGGCCCCGCTCACGGCAGGACAAGCCTTGAACTTGGGCCTGGTGGGCGTTTCTGCGGCCATGCTCGACGTGCTTGAAAAAGCCAGGGCCGCGGCGGCCACGCGAGCCACCGTGCTGCTGCAAGGCGATAGCGGCACAGGCAAGGAACTGGTGGCCCGGGCCATCCATCGCCTCAGCGCCGAGGCCGATCAGCCCTTCGTTCCCGTGCATTGCGGCGCCATCCCCGATAACCTCATCGAATCGGAATTGTTCGGCTACACCAAGGGCGCGTTCACCGATGCGCGCAAAGACACGCCGGGCAAATTCCGGGAAGCCAACGGCGGCACGATCTTTCTGGATGAAGTGGGCACCATGCCTCTGTCGGCCCAGGTGCGTCTGCTGCGGGTGCTGCAGGAACGGGAAGTGCAGCCTCTGGGCGGTGGTGGCCCCGTACGGGTGGAAGTGCGGGTGGTGGCCGCTTCCAACATCGATCTCTGGAAGCGTGTGCAGGAAGGCCATTTCCGGGAGGATCTCTTCTACCGCCTGGAAGTCATCCCCATCGCCCTGCCGCCCCTCAAGACCCGGCGCGAAGAAATCCCCTTCCTGGCCCAGCATTTCCTCAACCGCAAAGCCCGAGAGCACGGCCTCTATCCCAAGGCCCTGCATCCCAGCGTGGACGCCTTCCTCATGACCCTGCCTTGGCCCGGCAACGTGCGCCAGCTCGAGAATGCCCTGGAGCGCGCCATCGTGCTGTCCGCCGCCAAGCCCGTGCTCACGCGAGAGGATTTCCATTTCCTGGTGGCCCGCGAAACGGAACTTGAAACGGAGCTTCCGCCGCCCGCTCCCGTCGCGCCGCCAGCGGCCCCGGATCTCCCCGCCGAGGGGTTGGATCTCAACCAGGTGGTTTCCGACATGGAAAAGAACCTGATGCTGCAATCGCTCCAGATCACCCGCGGCAACAAAAAGCGCGCGGCGGAACTGCTGGGGCTCAAGCGCACCACCTTCCTGGAAAAAATGAAACGCCTGGATCTGGAGGATGGCGGCGACGATGTCGAGTAATCTGATTTCATGGTGAATTCGGATCTTCATCTGCGCTGGCTTTTGGATGTGCCCTCCGAACAGGAAGATGCCTTGTCGGATTGGCTGGTGGAAGTGGGGGCCTCGGCCATGTACCGCGAGGCCGATCCACCCTTCACCTTCTTCGCCTATTTCCCGGTGGGCACGACCGAACCCGATGCCACGGAACTGGCGGCCTTCCCCGGCGTGAAGCTGCTGCGCCACGAGACCTTCGCCGACGAGGATTGGCTGGCCCGCAGCCGCGAAGGCTTCGGTCGCATCGAGGTGGGATCGCGCTTTCTCATCAAGCCTCTGTGGGATCAAGAGCCGGTTCCAGACGACCGCATGGCCCTCGTGGTGAATCCCGGTCTGGCCTTCGGCACAGGCGGGCACGAAACCACGCGACTCTGCATGGGGCTGCTGGAGGAACTGGCCGAAAAGGAAAGGCTCGGTTCGGGCATCCTCGATATCGGCGCAGGCACGGGCATTCTGGCGCTCACCGCCTATTTGCTGGGAGGCCGCGATATCACGGCCTTCGACGTGGACCCCGATTGCGGGCCCGCCATGAACGAATTCATCGATATGAACTACGAAGTGCTCCAAGGGGCGCATCCCTTCGACGCTTTCGTGGGCTCCCTGGACGATCCCAAGGTGCGCGGTCCCTACCACGGACTGCTGGCCAACATCCTGCTCGAAACCATCCAGGAACTGCTGCCCCGCATGGCCGAGCTGGCTGCCCCCGGCGGCTGGCTCATCGCCTCGGGCATTCTCGCGGAGCGCCAGGACGAAGCCCTGGTGAGCCTCAGCCTGGCCGGTTTCCGCCCCCTGAAAGTCGTGCGGGAAGGCGAGTGGATCGCCATTCTCTGCGAGCGATCATGACCCGCCGCAACCGGCCCATCGGCGTGTTCGATAGCGGCATCGGCGGCCTGACGGTGGTGCGGGCGCTGCGTCGCCTCCTGCCGGGCGAAGCCATCACCTATCTGGGCGATACGGCCCGTCTTCCCTACGGCACCAAGAGCCACCGCACCATCGAACGCTACACCCTCCAGATGGGCGACATTCTGCAGCGCTTCGATCCCAAGCTCATCGTGGTGGCTTGCAATACCGCCAGCGCTCACGGCCTGCCCGCGCTGCAGGCGGTGAGCCCCTGTCCCGTGGTGGGCGTGATCGAGCCCGGCGCCGAAGCTGCGGCCCGCAGCCAAGGCCCGGTGGGAGTGCTGGGCACCTTGGCCACCGTTTCCAGCGCGTCATACGAGGCCGCCATCCACCGCTACGATCCTCAGCGCACCATTCACAGCGTGGCGTGCCCGCTGCTGGTGCCTTTGGCGGAAGAAGGATGGTTTGACGATCCCATCACCGATTCCATCGGTCGGCGCTACCTCAACGCACTGCCCTTCGACGTGAAGACCGTGGTGCTGGGCTGCACCCACTACCCCACGCTGCTACCCAGCCTGGAGCGCATCCGCCCCGGCACTCATTGGATCGACAGCGGCCATGTCACCGCCCAGGCCGTGGATCACCTTCTTCAGGGTCGCCTAGGATACCGCACCGAAAGCGCCCACGGCCCCCTGCGCATCCTCCTCACGGACGCCAGCAACCGCTTGAAGGAAGTGGGCGAGCGTTTTCTGGGAGAACCCCTGGGGGCCGTGGGTCTGGTGGAGCTCTCGAAATTACTTCTGCTTCTGCCCATCGTGCTTCTGGCGATGGATGCGGCGGCTGTTGCGATCCTGCTTGGCT
>JAJTBC010000245.1 GCA_021287085.1 Bacillota bacterium
TGGCCTGCTCAACAGCGGCTACCCGGAAGCAGCCCACAACCGCTCGGCCATGGCCCAGCTGCGCCGCTTCGCCCACAACGCCGGACTCGGCTGGGCCGGCGGCCTGGCCATGGGCGCTGGCGAAGTGCTGCACGGCAAGCCCCTGGCCAGCATGGGCTTCATGTTCCGCAACCAGATCGCCGCCCTCCGCCAAGCCGCCCCGGCCCTGGCCGCCGGCCGCGGCATCCCCTTCGAAGCCAGCGCCTCCATGGCCCGCCCCCTCCTCCCCGCCTGGCTGTTCCGCCTGGCCGCCAAACTCCGCTGGTTCACCCAGGCCCGCAGCCACGGCACCCCGTGGAACGACCTGGGAGCCAGGCCCCATGAGTTGAAGCGGGAGGAAAACTGATGGGGAATGGGGGCTGAACTGGTGGGCTGCAAGTGGGATTGAATGAAGCCTAGGGCGGCTTTCGGTTGCGGATTCAACCGGTGGATGCAACACACTAAAGACTGCGTCAGCAAAAGGAGTGTTGCAGATGAAATACCGGTCCCGGATTTACTACACGGAAAGCCAGAAGGCCCTGATGTGGGAACGCTGGCGAAAGGGTGAATCACTTCAGCAGATCGCCCAGTTGTTTGATCGCAACCACTCCTCGATCCAGCGCATTCTCGCTGAGACTGGCGGCATACCACCTCGGCCCAGGTGTCGATCTCGGTTGGCACTCTCCCTAGCGGAGCGGGAGGAGATTTCGAGAGGCCTGGTCGCTGGTCACTCTATCCGTTCGATCGCGACATTGCTCAGGCGTGCGCCATCCACCATCAGTCGGGAAATCAATCGTAACGGCGGACAGTCCGGGTATCGGGCCAGCCAGGCCGAGCAGGCTACCTGGGACAGGGCGCTACGCCCCAAACCCTGTAAGCTGGCTGAGAATCGCACTCTGGCACACCTGGTTGCCGACAAGCTTCAGTTGCAGTGGTCGCCGGAACAGATTGCCGGCTGGCTGAAGAGTGCCTATCCCGGCGACGAGGACTACTACGTGTCACACGAGACGATCTATCGAACCCTCTTCATTCAGGCACGGGGAGCCCTGAAGAAGGAATTGTTGGCACACCTGCGACGCACCCGAGCCATGCGTCGTTCCCGTCACCATACCCAGAAGACGGACAATCATGGCCGGATTGTCGGTGCCGTCTCTATCAGTGAGCGCCCGGCCACTGCAGAAGACCGGGCGGTACCAGGTCATTGGGAAGGGGATTTGCTTTGCGGCAGTGGCAACAGCCAGATTGCTACGTTGGTCGAGCGCCAGACGCGCTATCTCATGCTGGTGAAGATTCCATCGAAAGACACTGAGACAGTCGTTGCTGCGCTCATCAAACACGCCAGAAAGTTGCCGCAGGAGCTGTACAAGTCGCTCACCTGGGATCGAGGCAAGGAACTGGCGGATCACAAGCAATTCACCCTCGCCACAGACATCAAGGTGTTCTTCTGCGATCCGCAGAGCCCCTGGCAACGTGGGTCAAACGAAAATACCAACGGCCTGGTCAGGCAGTATTTGCCCAAGGGGATCGATCTGTCTGCCTACTCACAGGCTAAGCTCAATGCAATTGCACGACGATTGAACGAGCGTCCCAGGAAAACCCTAAACTACGAAACACCCGCACAACAGTTTTACCAGGCCGTTGCATCCACCGGTTGAATCCGCAGTCGTAAGCCGTCGTGTCCGAAGTGAAGTCAAATACAGCTCTGGTAGACTCGCCCTCACTGCATCACCGTCTCACCAATTCACCATGCCCTCCCCCACCCTCACCCAACAACTCACCTTCCTCCGCGAAATCGACCGGCTGAAAAGCGTGGTCCGGCTGACGCCCCTGCTCGACCGCTCGCGGCGGGAGAACAGTGCGGAGCATTCCTGGCATCTGGCTCTCTATGCCCTGGTGCTGGCGGAACATGCGGCGGGGGAGGTGGATGTGCTGCGGGTGGTGAAGATGCTGCTGATCCACGACATCGTGGAGATCGACGCGGGGGACGTGCCCTTCCACGTGCCGGAAAGCCATGCGGGGCAGGCGGAGCGGGAGCGGCTGGCGGCGGAGCGCCTCTTCGGCCTGCTGCCGGAGGCCCAGGCGGCGGAGTTCCGGGAGCTGTGGTTCGAGTTCGAGGCGGCCGAGAGCGACGATGCCAAGTTCGCCAAGGCCCTGGACCGCTTTCAGCCCATGCTGCACAACGCCGCCACCGAGGGCGGCACCTGGGTGGAATGCGCCGTCACCCTGGAGCAG
>JAJTBC010000251.1 GCA_021287085.1 Bacillota bacterium
CCAAACTTGAGGGCACCGCTCCACCCTTCTTCCTGGGCGGAGAGACCGATAGCCGCTGCGAGCACGAGAGCAGCGAGACGCGTGATCGAGAAAAGGTTTGACACTGAGTTTACCTCCGCGGCTCAGCCGCAAAAAAATGGAACATGTTGATAAGGAGTATGAAAGACGGGTGTCTCTCACGAGGCGGCTACGATGAGATGTAAAGCAGAACGCCCCATAGCAACATATGGCCCACCATAACAGGGGCCGTTGTGCGCCTCAAGATTAAAAAGTTCCCGCACAAAATAGTTCCCAGAAATGATGCAGGGGATGCATCGGGAAAGGGCCATGGAATGAAAGCCTAGAGCGCGGCTCTTGGGAGGATTCCGGCATCCGATTTTCGTTCTGGCCTTTTTTTAAAAGCAAAAAAAGAAGAGGTTTTCAAGCGCCCCATCTCCATGCTGATAAATGGATTCAACAGGAATGATTCATTTGAATTTCATTATCCGTTCGGCCTGGGAGAGGACCGGCCCGCCTGACGGAACCCGCACTTACGCCCAAAGGCACCGTTCGTAGGCGTTGCAAGGCGAGTTCAAGGATATGAATGTTTTCAATAACTCTTTACGCCTCTTTGAGGAAGCGCAGGAGGCTTTTTCTCGATTTTGATCCTTAAGTATATGGATCAGGTTCGGGAACCCCTACATTCCTTCGCAAACCTTTTCCAGGGAGGCGACGAGGGGTTCGACGCTGGCGGCTTCGATGGAGCAGAAGGCCAGGCGCAGATACTGGTCGCCCTGGCTCACCACGCCCACGCTTTCGTCGGCGATGAGTTTCTGGCGCACGTCGTCGGCGTGCAGGCCGTCCCGCAGCTTCAGCAGGCAGAAGCACCCCGCGTTGAAGGGGAAGACGGTCCAGTGCCGGGTGGGCCGGTCGAGGGCGGCCCGCAGCACGTCGTACCTGGCCTGCAGCACCTGGCGCATCTTTTCGAATTCCGCTTCGTGGCGGGGATCGGCCAGTTCCACTTCCATGAGGTACTGGCTGAGGGCCACGGGGCTACCGATGCCGCTGCGGATCAGGCCCATGCACTTGTCCACCAGAATGGCCGCGCTTTCGGGATCTACGCCAAAGGTGAGAAAGCCCACGCGGCCGCCGAAGAAGCTCAGCTCCTTGGTGACGCCATCGCATTTCAAGGGGATGAGGTTGGGGCTGCGGCCGATCAGCTCAAAGAAGAGGCTCTTGGTGGTGGCCTTGGGATCGAAGACCAGGCCGTGGTAGGCATCGTCGCAGAACGCGATGACCGTGCGGCTCTGGGCCGCTTCCACGATCACATCGGCGATGGCCTTCATCTCCGTGGGCGTGGGGCTGTAGCCGTTGGGATTGCTGGGGAAGTTCAGCAGCAGATGCACTTTGCCCTTCGCCGCAGCCAGTACCTGCCGAAGGCCTTCCAGGTTGAAGCCGCCCTGGGCGTTGTAGAAGGGGAAGGTGCGGAAATCGCCTTCGAGGCGCACCTGGAAGATCTGTTCGTAGTTGTCCCAATAGAGATCGGGCAGCACCAGGGTGTCGCCCTGCTCGAAGAACAGCTCCGCCCCCATGGTCAGGGCGTGGCAGATGCCCGCGCTCACCACGCCCAGGCCCACCTGGGCCATGCGGGCATCTTCCTTCAGCAGCTTCTGGTGCCAGGCCTTGCGCGCCGAATCGCGGCCCTGGATGGGGCTGTAGAGGAAGGCGTCCTTGGGATTCAGGTGCGAAAGTTTTTCCGCCAAAGGGGCCAGAGGCAAGGGATTGCCCGCGCCATCGGTGATCTGGCCGATGGTGGCGTTGATGCGCGTGCCCTTGGCCTGGCCCGCCTGGTAGGGAATGCCCTTGGGGAAGAAGGAGCGGCGGCCCAGGGCCGACAGGGCTTCGGCCACCACGGGGTTGTGGCCGCGCAGCCGCTCGTTGCGTTCCTGGGCTTCGGGATGGATAGGCATGGGCACTCCCTGTCTCAGCGGTGAGGATTCACCTTTCGCAGCGGAGGATCAGCGAGGTGTTGATGCCTCCGAAGGCGAAATTGTTGCTCATGAAGGTGTCGAAGTCCGCAGGCCGCTCCTGGCCTCGGACGTAGTCCAATTCGGCGCAGCGCGGGTCGAGGTGGTCCAGGTTCAAGGTGGGCGCCAGCCAGCCTTCCCGGACCATCTGGATGCCCACCCAGGCTTCGATGGAACCGCAGGCCCCCAGGGCGTGGCCGAAGTAGCTCTTGAGGGAGGAAATGGCCACGGGGCGGCGGAAGGTTTCGAGGGTGGCCTGGCTCTCGGCGATGTCGCCATGCTCGGTGGCTGTGCCGTGGGCGTTCACCCATCCGATGCGCTCCGGCTCCAGGCCTGCGTCCTCCAGGGCCAGTTGCATGGTGACGGCCATGGTTTCCGCCCTGGGCTGGGTCACGTGGGCGCCATCGGAATTGGTGCCGAACCCCAGCACCTCGGCGTGGATGCGCGCCCCGCGAGCCAAGGCCCGCTCCCGTTCCTCCAGGATGAAGGTGCAGCCGCCTTCGCCCAGCACGAGCCCATCGCGGTCGCGGTCGTATGGGCGGGGCGAGAGGGCGGGTTCGCTGTTGCGCAAGCTGGTGGCGAAGAGCGTATCGAAGACCGCCGCATGGCAGAAGCTCAGTTCGTCGCAGCCTCCCGCCACCATGGCGTCCTGCTTGCCGCTGCGAATGCTTTCGAAGGCGTAGCCGATGGCCTGGCTGCTGGAGGTGCAGGCGCTGCTGGTGGGAATGACGCGGCCGCGCAAGCCGTAGAACACGCCGATGTTCACGGCGGCCGTATGGCTCATGGCCTGAATGTAGCTCGTGGCGCTCACGCCCTTGAAATGACCTTCCACCAGGCTCCGGCCCAGGGCCAGCATGGGATCCAGGCTGCCGTAGGACGAGCCGTACGCCACGCCGAAGCGGCCCGATCCCAGGCCGGGATCGCCCAGCAGACCGGCATCGGCCAGGGCTAATTCCGTGGAGCGCACTCCGAGCATCGCCACGCGGCCCATGGAGCGCACGATCTTGCGCGGGTAGTGCGAGGGCACCTCGAAATGATCCACGGGAGCGGCGAGACGCGTCTGGAGATCCGGGTAGGCATCCCACTCCGGCATGACGCGCACGGCATTGCGACCCGCCTTGAGGCCCGCGCGGATGGAGGCCCAGTCGTCGCCCAGAGCGGTGACGCCGCCCATCCCCGTGATCACCACCCGTCGGTTCAAATCATGCCTCCATTGACGCTGACGACCTGCCGCGTGATGTAGTTCGCAGCATCGGAAAACAGGAAGGCCACCAGCGCCGCGACATCGTCGGGCTGGCCCACGCGCTTCATGGGGACGGCCTGGAGCGCGTAGTCCAGCGGCACACTCTCCAGCATTTCGGATTGGATCAGCCCCGGCGCCACGGCGTTGACGGTGATGTCGCGCCCCGCCAACTCCACCGCCAGAGCCTTCACTGCGCCGATGAGCCCCGCCTTGGCGGCGCTGTAGTTCACCTGGCCGCGATTGCCCACGATGCCCGACACCGAGGCGATGGCGACGATGCGACCACCCTTGCGGGTGCGGATCATGGGCATCATCAGCGGGTGAACCACGTTGTAGAAACCTTCGAGGCTGGTCTTGAGCACCAGATCCCAGTCCTCTTCCGTGAGGGCGGGAAAGGCGTTGTCCCGGGTGATGCCCGCGTTGCAGACGATGCCGTAGAAGGGACCGTGGGCTTCCACATGGGCTTCCAGCAGGGCCTTGGCCTGGGCGCGATCCGTGATGTCGAACTGGATCACGTTGGCTTCGCCGCCTTCCCGCATGATTTCCTGCGCCAATTGTTCCGCCGCCTCGCGGCGACTGCGGCAGTGCAGCGTCACCCGGAAACCGGCCTTGGCCAGATGACGGGCGATGGCCTGACCGATGCTCCCCGTGGAGCCGGTGACCAGGGCGTTGCGAGGGGAAGAAGAGGCTTGAATCATAGCGGTTCGAAGGTCTTCAACATAGCACGAGCCACGGTCTGACCGTTTTGCCGGACCTCGCAGCGGAAAGCGCTGAGCCCCGTGTCATCGAGGTAGTGCAGCCGCGCTTCCACCTCAACCGCCGTGCCCACCTCGAAGGAGGGCCGCAGGGATTCGTATTTCTGGGTGCCCAGAAGAAAACCGAGGCGCGGTGCCAGTCCCTGGAGGCGCTTGCGCTCCCCGCTGTAGGCGCTGGCGGCCTGGGCCATCCATTCGATGCCGTACCAGGCAGGCACCGAATCGGCTCGGTCGTGCTTCACGGTGAGGCGAGCGAGGCAATGTTCCTCGTCCGCTTCCAGGATTTCATCCAGGAACAGGGCCGAGCCCCGATGGAGCAGCAGGAATTCGAGGTTCACGGCGTCTCCAGCACACGCAAAAGGGCTTCGGCCACCGGAACGCCTTCGATGAGGAGGCAGCACTGGAAGGTGCTTTGGCCGAAAACACCCGCCATATCCAGCTCCGCCACGGCCTCCAACTGGGTTCCGGCGGGGAAATCCGCGCGGGCCGCCGAGTAGCGGCGGGTGCCCAGCAGCACTCCGCCCCTGGGTTCGGGGCTTTCCCGATGCTGCCAGCCGTTGTGGGCCGCGGCGGTCTGCGCCATGAGTTCGAGCCCCATCCAGGCGGGCATGGCCCCTTCAGCCGTGGCGTACCAGGCCGTCGGGTCCACGCACAAGGCGGTTCGGCATTGCCGCTCGTCCACGGAAAGAAGCCTTTCCGGCAGGAGCATGGGAGGGCGATGGGGTACCAGGGCGTGGAGATTCACGGGCGTCCCACCACCAAGGCCAGGTTGTTGCCGCCGAAGGCGAAGGACGTGGAGAGGCAGAAAGGCGAGGTCAAACGGTGGTTTTCGCCTACCAGGTTCAAGGAGGGCAGGGCTGGATCGGCTTCGCCGTCCCAGCGATGGGGAGGCACGCGTCCTTCCCGTAGCGATAGCCAGCAGAAGGCCAGTTCCGTGGCGGCGGCCGCGCCCAGGGTATGGCCCGTGAGCGGCTTGGTGCCGCCGCAGGGCACGCCTTCAGGAAAAAGCGCCGCCACGGCGCGGCTTTCCATCTCGTCGTTGAGGGGCGTGGCCGTGGCGTGCAGGTTGAGGTAGCCGATGGCGGCGGAGCGGAGGCCCGCATCCTCCAGGGCGGCGGTCATGGCCTGCATCGCGCCGCGCCCCGTGGGATCGGGCGCGGAGATGTGGTGGGCGTCGCTGCTTTCGCCGAGGCCGAGCAATGCCAGTTCCGATGGAGCCTTGCGCAGAATGAAGAGTGCGGCGCCCTCGCCGATGTTGATGCCCTGGCGGTTGCGGCTCATGGGATTGGTGAGCTGCGGGGTGGTGGCGTCCAGGGCCGAAAAACCGTTCACCGTGAGTTTGCAGAGGGAATCCGCGCCCCCCACGATCACCGCGTCGCAGAGATTCATGCGCAGGAGGTTGCGCGCCGTGGCGAAGGCTCGACCGCTGGAGGTGCAGGCCGTGGAGATCGTGATGGCGGGTCCGCGCAGCCCAAGGTATTCCGCCAGAAAAGGTGCGGGGCGGCCGATTTCCTGCTGGTGATAGGCGTAGGCCGCAGGAAAAGTGCCCTGGGCGAGGCGATGGGCCACGGCTTCCTCGGCCTGAGCCATGCCTGAGGTGCTGGTGCCCAGCACCACGCCCACCCGGGAAGGCCCGTGCTGGGCGATCTCGGCTTCCACCTCCGGGCGGATCTCTTCCAGGGCCGTGAGCAGCAGTTGGGCGTTGCGGCTCTGGTCCTGGGCCCACTGGGGAGGCACCGTGGCCAGCGTTCCCCAAGCCCGGCCCACCCGTGCCTCCCGGTTGGGAATCCAGCCAGCCTCCAGCTTCAGTCCAGAGGTGTCGCCCACGAACAATCGATCCATCACCTGGGCCTTGCCCTGGCCCAGGGCGTTCACGAGGCCGAGGGCGGAAAGGTAACAGGGTGAAGACGGGGCGCGGTTCATTCGTCGAGGGTGGTGATGGTGGCTTTCAGGGATTGGGGAGGCAGTTCCAGCGTCACTTTGGCGTAGGGCGGCGCAGGGCCTTCCCGCTGCAGGATGAGAAGGGTTTTGTCGCGGCGGCGCAGTTCCCGGACCTGGCCAGTTTCCTGGAGGCTCAGGCTCTCGTCCAGTCCTCGGCGGGCTTCTTCCAGGGGCCAGTTGGCCAACTGCACCAGCGCCAGCACCAAGCGGGGATCGAAGAGGCTGGGCAAAGGCACGCGCTTCTCCACCAGCGCTTCCCCGCCCTGCAGCCGCACGATGAACAGGGTTTGTCCCATGGGAGCGGAGGCCACGAGGCTCAGATGCTCCGAGGTGTTCTCCACGGTGGTGAGCAGGGTTTCCTCGCGCCCATCGGGGAACTGGAAGCGCACTTCCTGGGAGGCGAAAAAGGTGGGTCCGCTGCGGGGTTCCCTCAGCGCGAAGGGCACGCCTCGCGCCAGGTACACCGGGCCGTGGGCCGGAGGGCGACAGGCGGCCAGCAACAGCGCGAAGGCTGCGCAGGCCAGGAGCGCGAGACCCCTCCTGGCGGCACGGGGCGTTCCATTCTCCTGCATCACGATTCCTCCATGGGGGCCAGGGCGAGGATGGATAGCACGGTGGAGGCCAGCACGCCCAGGGAAACGGCGAGGCCGAAGCTCTGCAGGGCGGGGGTATGACTGAAGGCCAGAAGGCCGAAGGACACCAAGGTGCAGAGACTGGCCACCTGCACGCCGATGAAGTAGGTGGGATCCTGGCGGCCCCCGGCCCGCATGAAGATGGGGTAATCCACGCCGTAGCCCAGCACCAGGATCAGCGCCAAGGTGCTGAAGAGGGTCATGGGCACCCCCAGCAGCGCCATGCCCGCCGCCGCCAGGAGGAGGCCGCCCAGGGAAGGCAGCAGGATGAGGGTGCCCACGCGCCAGCGATAAACGAAGACCAGCGCGATCCACACCAGCACGATGGCGCCCAGCAGGGCCCAGGAGGCGATCACGCGATAGTGCCCCATGAGATTGGATACGCTGCGGGTCTTGTCCACCACGGTCACTCCGGGCAGCCCCTGCGTGGCCTTTTCCAGCAGCCTCGAATCCGCCGCGCCCGTGGGATAGACGATGGAAGCCATGCCCCTGGAGGTGGCGCCCAGCCACAACATGCGGAAAGGCACGGAAAAGGGCGTGTCCATGAACGCCGGGACTGTCAGGGGGCGAGCCGAGGAATCCTGGAGCCGCTGCAGTGTCTGCCGGGCCACTTCGGGGCGGAAGCCCACGTCGCTCATGGCTCCGGGGAGATGAGGCACCAGGGCCTGATGGGCCTTGAGGTGGGCGGCTTGCTTTTCAGGGGAGGGCACGAAGGCGGAAATGGCCTGGTAGCCGTGGTCGGGCAGCGTTCCCAGGCGTTCCCGCAAGGCTTCTTCCCGCGTCAGCACTTGGCCTTCGCTCTCCCCTTCCACCAGAAGGAACACCCCGGAATTGGAAAAGCCGGTCAGCTGGTGGATCTTGGCCTCCTGGGCCTGGAGCGAGCGGCTCGGCAGGATCAGGCTCTGCACGGCGTCATCGGAGCGCAGCCGCAGCAGAGCGAGACCCGCAGCCAGGGCCAGCACCAGCAGGCCGATCTGGGCCTTGCGATTCTGGGAAAGGCGCAGCCCTCTTTCGAGGATCCATTGCTGGGCCTTCATGAAGCGGGGCTGGGGCGGCATGGGCTTGGGCAGCAGGTCGGGGAGCAGGAAGAGCACCACCAGGAACGACGCCACCAGGCCCACGATGGAGAAGACGGCGATCTGGCGCAGCCCCGGAAAGGGCGCCGCCAGCAGCGCAGCATAGCCCAGCAGCGTGGTGATGAGGCCCGTCCAGAGGCCGGGCAGGATGTGTTTCAGGGCGCCGAAGGGCTCCCAATCCTCGCCCGCCCCCAGATGCACGGCGAAATAATGCACGGTGTAGTCCACGGATACGCCCATGACGCTGGAGCCGCACACGATGGTGAGCAGGTAGAGCTTGCCGTAGATCAGGAGGCACACCGCCGTGGCCACCACGAAGCCGCCGATCACGCCCAGCATGCCCAGCGCCAGGTGGCGCAGCGACCGGAACACCACCAGGAAGATCAGGAAGATGCAGACCATGGACGCGGTGCTGATGAGGTTGGTTTCCCGCTCGGCGGATTCCTTGGCATCGGCGGCATAGAACAGCACGCCCGTGCGCAGGATTTCCAGCTTGGGATAGAGGGCCAACGTCTGGCGCTCGGCCTGTCGCGCCGCATCGATGGAGCGCTGCTGGATCTCAGGATCGAAGGCCGATCCCTTGAGGCCCGCCGTGACCATCACGTGCAATCCGTCCTCGGCGGGAATCACCAGCAGGCCGTCCTCCACCCGGAGGTTGGAGGCCATCAGGGGAAGCCTTCCCAGGAAATCCTCCAGGTGGCCCAGGGGATCCGCCGCCGCGCCCAGGCCGGAAAAACTGCCATGGGGCGACGCGAGGCGACCTTCCAGATGCTGCCGAAGGCCTTCGCGGCTGGGCTCCAGGTGCGCGGGGGGCGGGGCCACGCGAGGGGCGAAGGGCTCGTAGAACCGCGCCACCTGGGCTGGATCCATGGGAGGCAGCGTGGCGGTGACATCGGCGAACACCTGGGTTTGTCGCATGGCTTCGGCCAGCTTCAGCGCGGCCTGTTTGCTCTGTTCAGGGTTTTCCGCCTTCAACAGAAGGACGGCCCGCTCGCCCACGTTCTTGGCGAGGGCGCGGATGGCCTGCTCGGCCACGGGATTGCGCTCCGTGGCAGGGAGCATGTCCAGCAGATCAGTCTGGATGGCTTCGCCGCGCACCAGGTGATAGGTGCTGAACGCCGCCATGGCGGCCATGGCGATGGCCCAGAGCCAGGCGCGAATGCGCATGGGCTACTCGAAACGGAAGAGGCGCAGCTCTTCGTCGGAAAGGGGCTCGTTGGGCCGGGGCTTCTCGAAGCGCAGTTCCATGGTGTCGCCGCTGGCCTCTGTCACCACGATGCGGTCGATGAAGCGCCCGCCCTTCACGTCCACGGCCTTCACGAAGGCGGCGGTCTGCGGCTTGGCGGCAAGCAGGATGCGCCACTGTTCGGGCGTGCCTTCGCCCTTCACCGTGAAGTACTCTTCCAGCACGCTCCAGCGGCCCTGCAGCAGCCCCTGGAAGATGCGCCCCATCTGGGCCACCATGGGCACGTCCTGGGCGGTTTTCAGCCGAGCCTTGCCGTCGGCGCCCACTTCCTTCATGCCCTTGGGGCCCATGACGTACGTGAGGTTCAGGGGCTTCTTCACCTGCCAGATCACGCCCTGCTCGCGCGCCAGCACCAGTTTGCCGGTGGTCTTGAGAGGCCTGGAAAGGGCCGCCAGGGTGCGGGTCTGCACGAAATCTACGTGCAGGCGCGGCGTGGTCTGGAGATGGGCCGTGAGTCGCTCGGCCACGCTGGATTGCGCCATCAGGAACGAGGCGCTGAGGGCAAGGAGGAGGGCAGCCGGTTTCATGCTTGCGTCGCCTGGGTGAAGAGATGGGAGGGCATGGCGAATTCCAGTTCGCCGGTATCGGCGCGCACGGCCACCTGGGTCGTCCAGGCGCGGTTCAGGCGCTCGCCCGTGGCGTCGTCCGTCAGCAGGTAGGCCACTTTCACGCGGGTTTCACATTCCACCAGCGTCGCCTGCACCCGCACCTTCATGCCGTAGCGCAGAGGCCGGATGTACTTGAGGTGACATTCCGCGATGGGCCACACGCAGCCGCTGGCCTTGAGCTGTTCGTAGTCCAGGCCGATCTTGCGCATCATGGCCGTGCGGGCGATTTCGAGGTACTTCACGTAGTGGCCATGCCAGGCCACGCCCATGGCATCCACATCGTGGAAGGGCACTTCGATGACTACGGTTTCGCTGAGGGAGGGCGTCATGGATAGAGGCTCCAGGAGGAGTCGGCGATCTCGGCGGCGAGGCCGCGCAGCACGTGATCCAGGGGTAGGTCTTCCTCAATGAAGGGCAGCGTTCGCGCCCTTTGATCGAAAAAGCCGCGGGCTTCGGCGCCTAGACGGTCAAGCGCGCCGCCTTCGCGCTCCCGCAGCCTCACTCCCTGCATGACCGCCAGCGCGTGAGCCGCCGCCACCTGTTCGGTCAGCTCCAGCACCCGCAGGCAATCCCGGGCGGCGATGGTGCCCATGCTCACCTTGTCCTGGTTGTGACATTCGGTGGAGCGCGAAAAGATCGAGGCGGGCAGGGTGAGCTTGAGGGCCTCGGCGGTCCAGGCGCTGGAACTGATCTGCACGGCCTTGAGCCCGTGATTGATGGCCGCGCGCGGGCCGGTGGCGCCCGACAGGTTCTGCGGCAGGCCATGGTTGTAGCGAGGGTCCACCAGCAGCGCCAATTGGCGATCCATGAGATCGGCCAGGTTCGCCACGGCGGTCTTGAGGGCATCCATGGCGAAGGCGATGTGGCCGCCGTAGAAATGGCCGCCGTGCAAAAGAAGCCGCTGCTCGCCGTCGAAGAGCGGATTGTCGTTGGCGCTGTTCAGCTCGTTTTCCACATCCCGGCGAATCCAGGGCAGCGCGTCCCGCAGGACGCCGATGACGTGGGGCGCACAGCGCACGGAGTAGCGGTCCTGAAGGCGCATGGCGCTTTCGGGCTCCACGCCGCTCAGGTCGCCGTAGATCCAGGCCGCGGCCTGGGCTTGGCCCTGGTGGGGCTTCAGCTCGAAAAGCCGGGGATGGAAATGATCGCGGTTGCTTCGCAGCGCCACTCCAGCCAGGGCTGTAAGGCGCGCGGCGAGACGGCTCAGATGCTCGGCGCGCTGAAAGGCCAGACAGGCCAGACCCGTCATCACCGCCGTGCCGTTCATGAGGGCCAGCGCTTCCTTGGGGGCCAGGCGCAAAGGCTTCAGCCCCGCCCGCTGCAACGCTTCGTGGGCCGGCATCACCTGGCCTTGGTAGGTGACGTCGCGCTCGCCGATGAGGGTCGCGGCGATGTAGGAAAGGGGCGTGAGATCGCCGCTGGCGCCCACGGAGCCTTCGGCTGGAATACGAGGCAGGATGCGGTGTTCGATGAGATCGGAAAGGGCTTTCAGGAGTTCCCAACGCACGGCGGAATAGCCCTGATTCAGCGACTGGAGCCGCGCCACCAGCACGGCCAGGGTCTGGGCTTCATCCAGGAAAACGCCGAGGCCGCATCCGTGGTAGCGGGACAGGTGGGCCGGCAACTCGCGCACCAGGTCTGCGGGAATGAGCACCGTGCAGTTGTCGCCGTAGCCGGTGTTCACGCCGTAGATCTCGGTGTCCGAGGCCAGCAGTTCCTCCAGGAACGCAGCGCTGGCCTCGATGTGGGCACGATGAGCGGCATCGTCGGAAAGGCGCACCCGGCGCCCATGTCGAGCCACTTCGATCACGTCTTCAATGGAACAGCGCTGCGGGCCGAACACCAGATCGGTCATGACCTCTCTCCGAAAAGCACGACGCCCGAGGATTTGCGCTTCTCCTGGCCCTCGTAGCGGAACGTCAACTTGGCGCCGTCGAAGGTCAGGAAGAGTGAAAGCTCTTCACCCGGCCGCGCCAGATCCATGAATTTCAAGTTTTGAAGGCCCTGGAAACGTCCAAGAGGGCCGAAGGCTTCTTCGCCCAATCGAATGGCCCAATCCACCTGGATCACGCCGGGCAGGATCGGGTTCCCAGGGAAATGGCCCTCGAAGGCCAAGTGATCCGCGTCGAGCCGCAGATCGAAGCGGGTTTCAGGGCCGTCCTCCCGGCGCAGCACGTGGGGCAGGGGCATCATGAGCACGATTCTCCGGTTGCAAACAGCGCGGCAAGAGCCTGAACGGTGAGCTTGCCGCGCTCGTCGAAGGGCAGGCTTTCCACGAATCGCCAGCGGCGAGGCAACAGCACGGCCTCGAAATGCTTGGCCAGATGGCGACGGAACGCTTGGCCCAGTGTTCGGCGCGTTTCGTCGTCCACGGCGTGGTTCAGCACCACCACGGCGCCCAGGGCCTTACGGCGCCCTTCCAGGAGCACCAGGGCGGCCTGCCGCACCGAAGGATGGGATTCCAGCGCGGCCTCCATTTCCGGCAGGGAGAGGCGCTTTTCTTCGAGCTTCACGATGCGATCCAGGCGACCCCGGAGGCGGAAACGTCCCTGGGTCGTGGCTTCCAGCGCATCTTCCATGCGAAGGGGCTGGTCTCCGGCCCGGAAGGAACGCACCCGGAAGGCGCCGTCGCTTTCGGTTTCCAGAGTCACATCGGGAAAGGGCGTCCATTGATCCGATTCGGGAGCCTCGTCCTGAACGCGCCAGGCAATGCCGCCGCTTTCGGTGCTGCCGTAGATTTCCGCGACCCCTTCCTTCACCCAGCTTCGCCAGCGCAAGGCATCGGCGCGTTTCAGGGGACCTCCCGAGGAAAAGATCACCGAGGCCTGGGAGGCGAACGCGTCGAGATCCACCAGATCGGGCAGCCGGGAGAGCAGGGCAGGGCTGGACACCAGAGCGGGCGCGGGATGGACGGCCATGACGTGGCCCAAACGATCGGGATCGCCGCAAGGCTCGGCTACCCAGGGGCGCCCTGCGGCCAGGGGCCAGAGGATGCGGAAGAGGCAGCCGTAGATGTGCTGGTGGGGCACGGTGCCCAGCACGGGACCGCCCGCGAACCGATGGCTGAAGGTGGTTTCGAGCAGATCCACTTCGGCGCTGAGCTGAGATAGGCGCTTTTCCACGGCCTTGGCCTCGCCGCTGCTGCCGGAGGTCCAGAAGGTGATGGAGGCATCGGTCAGGCGTTCTGGAGCGCGGGGCTGTGGCCCCGGCTCAGGCAGTTCCGTGAGAATCCCGTCCACCTGGGGACGCAGACGATCCAGCGTCGCCGGAAGATGGTTCGGAGGAATGGCCACGGATCGTCCGGCCCGAAGCAGGCCGAAGAAGCCCACAGAAAAGGCCCAGGCTTCGTCCAGGGCCAACAGCCATCGCTGTCCGCCCCGTTCTTCAACCCGTGCCGCTACGGCAGCGGTGGCACGATCAAAGGCCTCGAAGGTGCGCAGCTCGCCTGCCACCACGGCCACCGGTGTCTCGGCGGCGCGGCTCCCATCGAAGAGGGCGGCGAGGGGCGAGCAAGGCACCTGGCGGCTACTTGAGCATCTGGTGGACGGTGGCCACCACGTCGGCCACGGTGCGAACGCCTTTGAATTCCTCGGCCTTCACGCGGCGACCCGTGATGTCCTGAAGCTGGATGGCCAGTTCCACGGCGTCGATGCTATCGAGATCCAGATCTTCGAAAAGATGAGATTCCATGGTGATCTTGGCGGGATCGAGCTGAAAGGTGTCCACCAGCACTTCCTTGAGCTTGGCGAAAATCTCTTCCTGGGTCATGGCAGTCATAGCGGCATCTCCTGATCAGGCGCGGGTCTGGGTTTTCTCGTTCACGAAAGCGATGAGGGCGCGCACCGAAGCGAGGTGATCCCGCTGAGGCGTCTTTTCTTCCGGCGGGGGGATCTGGAATTTCTTGCGAAGGGCGATGTCCAGTTCCAAACCGTCGATGGAATCCAGGCCAAGGCCTTCGCCGAAAAGGGGCTCGTCGTCACCGATGTCGTCGGGGCGCACATCTTCCAAAGCCAGGGTTTCAATGATGAAGGTCTTCATCTCAAGGGGCGTGACGGCCTGATTCATGGAGTTCCTTGTGGAAATGCTGTTCCAGTGCGTGGGTAAGCGTTCGTGCGGCGTGATGGCGGGGGAGCTCGCAAAGACGAGGCACATCCAGGTCGAGTTGCGGCTGGATGCGGATCCGGTACCGACAAGTTTCGAGCGGAATATCATACCATTTGGCCCCTTTGGAGAGCAGCGGAGGCTCGCAGGTAACGAGGATGGGCCGAAGGAGTGCGCCGCTTTCAAGGGCGATGTGGGCGGCCCCTCGCTGGAATCGCAGGGGTTCGCCCAGGTGGCTGCGGGTGCCTTCGGGGAACAGGATGAGTCCATCGCCCTGACGCAGCACCGAGGCCCCTTCGGCGATGACGCCTTCGGGATCCCGGTTGGCCACGTAGCCCGCCGCTCGCACCACGCGGCCGAAAAGCAGGTTGTCGTACACGAAGGTCTTGACCACGCAGCAGGGCCGACCCAGCACGGCGATCAGCAGCACCACGTCCAGGTAGCCGGGATGGTTGGGCAGCAACAGGCAACCGTCCAGGGTGCGTGGATCTTCGGGAAGGCCTTCCACTTCCAGCTTCAGGATGCTGGAGCCTTCAAGGGCCCACACGAAGCCTTTGAAGCAGATTTGGATGAAGCGCCGAGCGCGCCGCTGTCGGCCGGAACCGAAGCGGAGAAAGGGCACCACCAGCGCCGTGGCGAGCAAGCCGCCCAGGCCGAGCAGGGAGAAGAGCGCGCCGCTGGCCAGGATCTTGAAACCTTGCTTCAGCCGCCCCCTAGCCCACATGCCAGTTCCACGCTCCTTCGCGCCCCCGCCAGGGCAGGCTCTCGGCGCAGGTCAGGCTTTGCAGGAAATGCAGCGATTGAGCCTCGGAGGAAAGATCGCTCTGGGGCTCGTCATTCCAGGTGACCGTGAGCGTGAAGGCGGCGGGCCGTCCCACCAGGAAGGCCATCGCATGGGCAGGCTCATTCCCAGGGAGGAAGGGCTGGTACAGCTCCGGGATGCGATCTTCGCCGAAGACGTACAGCACCGGTTCATGGGGAGACTGGTTCAGCGCGAAGAAGGCATCGAGGATCCCCCAGCCGAAGGTGGACGTTCCGGCCGCCAGGGCCGTGGAGGGGCCGTGATTGCCCTGGAGAATGGACCAGAGGCCCGCCACGGCGTTATGCACCGACAGGGAAAAAAGGGTGGGCGAAAGCTCCGTGCCCGTGGCCAGATCGTTGAGGATGGTGACGGTGCGCTCCAGTTCGCCGTGGCGCGAGGCGAAGACCGTTCGCCTATCTCCGGGCTCGGGGCAAAGCCGGTGGGCGCAATGCAGCATGCCCTTGGCCAGGCGCCCCAGTCGGCGCCGTTGGATGGCGGGGACGAAGGCCACATCGGGCGCTCCCGAGGCCGCTTCGAGGCCTTCGGGCCACGACGCTTCCAGCGGCTCCTCCGTCCAGAGGGCCGCGCGAAGCAGAGGAATGTCGAAGGAGTGCAACGTCATGAAGCTCGCCAGGAATGAATTCCGATCATAGCCCGGGAACCGGATGGGCAGGGAG
>JAJTBC010000259.1 GCA_021287085.1 Bacillota bacterium
CGCCCAGGTGAAGCGCGCCGTGGCCACGCTGCTCTCCGGTGGCCATCTGCTGCTGGAGGATCTGCCGGGCGTGGGCAAAACCACGCTGGCCAAGGGCCTCAGTCGCCTCATGGGCGGCACCTATCAGCGGGTGCAGGGCACCAACGATCTGCTGCCTTCCGATCTGCTGGGGGTGCATCTCTGGGATGCGCAGAATCAGACCTTCCGCTTCCAGCCGGGGCCTGTGTTCGCGCACGTGCTGCTGCTGGACGAGCTGAACCGCATCGGTCCCAAGACCCAGAGCGCCTTGCTGGAAGTGATGGTGGAGGGCCAGGTGACGCTGGATCGCCATGTCTATGCGCTGCCCGATCCCTTCTTCGTCATCGCCACGCAGAACCCTCTGGATCACTCCGGCACCTTCCTCCTTCCCGAAAGCCAACTGGACCGCTTTTCCTGCGTGGTGCACCTGGGCTATGCCGATGCCCAGGCCGAGCGCCTCATCTTCGCGGGAGAGGCCGGTTCCGAGCGGCTGGATCTGATCCGCCCCGTGCTGAGCGCCGCCCAGTGGGCCGAAGTGCGCGCTCTGGTGAAGGCCGTGAAGCTTGCGGAGCCGGTGCTGGACTACGCGGAACGTCTCGTGGCGAGGCTTCGCCAGGAAGGGGCCTTCTGCTCCACTCGCGCCGCCACCCAATGGCTGAATCTCGCCAAGGCCGAGGCCTGGCTGGCGGAGCGGGAATTCGTCACTCCCGACGATCTCCAGAACACCCTGGGCGATGCCATGGCCCATCGCGGCAGCCTGGATCAGCGGCGCTTGAACCGCGAAGAGCGCCGTGCCC
This sequence comes from Bacillota bacterium, assembly GCA_021287085.1. Classification (GTDB taxonomy): domain Bacteria; phylum Acidobacteriota; class Holophagae; order Holophagales; family Holophagaceae; genus JAYREN01. The sequence goes on from JAJTBC010000259.1 coordinate 816, forward strand.
AGTTGACCCGCGCCCTCAGCGAGATCCCCGTGGGGTGGAAGCCGTGAGCGAGCCTCGGGAAATCCCTTCCCACGAAGGCCTGGGCAGCCATCTGCGGCAAGTCAGGGAAGCCAAGGGCCTGACGTTGGAAACCCTGGCCAGGGAACTTCAGATGCCGCCCCATCTTTTGGCCGCCATTGAATCCGACGACTGGGATCGAGTGCCGCCAGGGCGGGAGCGTCCCTTGGCCCGCCAAGTGGCCCGACGATTGAATGTGGATCCCGAAGCTCTGCCGGAAGCCTGGGAGCGCGTGCCCGGCGCGGTGGCTCAGGAGGCGCCGCCACGAGGGCAGGAAAAGCTCGAGCGCATCCTCATGGGCGCCATGGTCATCGGCAGCGCGGCGCTGCTGCTCTGGCTGGTGGTTCCGGGCAAGGAAATCAAACAGGCTCCCAAAGGCCCCGCGATGCGCGCCAATCCCCGCCCCGCCACCCCCTGGGTACCTGTGGCCACGAAGCCCTCCAATTTCCCCGTGCTGGGCGAAATGCTGCCCGAGGCCCCCATCACGGAGGAAGGCATTCTCGTGAACCTGCGCGCCATGGACAGCTGCGTGGCAGTGATCCACAACGATCAAGGGGACCTGCGCCACGAGCTGCGCATCTCGGAACCCTGGACGCTGCGCGTGAAAGGGCCGTTCAGCCTCGATCTCGACAATGCGGGCGTGGTCACGGCCGAGATCGCCGGTCGTCGCGTGCTTCTCAGCGGTATCGTGGGAGAGCCGTGGTCGGGCCGCTTCGACGCCCAAGGCCAGCGCATCCTGCCGCCTCGCCCCGTGCTGGAGGAGCCTTTGCAAGCTCCCGACACGGATCTCGATCCTCCCAAGGAATGACATGCACCCTCTCGTAAGCCAATTCATCGCCGGTCAGATGCCCGAACCCATGGCGCGCACGCTGCTGGGCGGCGCGCTGCCCATTCCGCCGCTGGATCTGCTGCAGGCCTTGAGCCACGCCTACTTCGCGGAAACCCCTTACGCCGACAAGGCTGCGGAGACCCTCAGCGAAATGCCCGACGGGCTTCTGATGAACGCCATCATCGGCCCCGTGGAACCGCCCGATCCTTTGGGCCTGATCCTCACCCTGCGCAAAGATGCCCTGCTGCTGGAGACGGCGTTGCTCCACGAAAGCCTCAACGCCGACTGGATGGAGCGGGCCATTCCCCATCTGCCGGGGCATGTGCTGGAACTGCCCCTCAACAATCAGGTGCTGTGGCTGGAACGACCGGCCATTCTGGATCGCCTCGACGAGCACCCCGAGGCCGTGTACAACCTCAAGCGCAAGATCCAGGAATTTCGCCGAGATGTGCTGGGGCAGATCAACGCCGAGGTGGCCAAGGATCGCCTGGAGATCATCGACGAGGTGGAGGCGGGTCATCTGGACAAGGCCTGGGCGCAACTGCCCATTCCCGTGCAGAGCGCCGAGGACGATGACGACGACAGGGACCCCGCCCGCGCCGAGCGCCTGCTGAAAGCCATCATGGATGACGAGGGGAATGAGATTTCCCTCACCCTCACCCAGCGCGTGATGCGCCTGCGCACCAACCAGAAGATCCTGCTGGCCCAGAAGGGCGGCAAGGAAGAACGTACGCTGCTCATCCGCGAATCCAACCGGCTCATCCAGGTGGCCGTGATCCGCAACGGGC
>JAJTBC010000261.1 GCA_021287085.1 Bacillota bacterium
CAGGCCTCGCAGAAAGGCTTCCATCCAGACTTCTTCCACCTCCGGCCCCAGAGCCAGGGTGAGGGTGAAACCCAAGGGCGCGGCGCCACTGGCGTCCAGATCCGACAAGTTCACCCGCAGCAGCTTGCGGCCCAGCATCTCGGGAGGATGCCACTCCAGCCGGAAATGCTGATCGGATTCCATGAGATCCGTGGTGATCAGCAGGCGCGAATCGGACGGGAAAGCAGGCAAGGCCCCGCAATCGTCCGTGAGAGCTTCGCCTCCCAGGAAAAGCTCCCGGATGCGGCGCAGTAGATAGGCTTCATTGAGCGACATGGTTTTAGTTTCCCACGGATGGGCATTTGGATTCCCAAGGGGCCGGTGATAGCCTGGGCCCATGCGCCTCGTTGCGGCGCTTCCAAAGGAGACTTCATGGCCATCAAGAGTGTGTGGATCGAAGAAGGCTGCATCATGTGCAACGCCTGTGACGCCGAGTGCCCCGACGTGTTCCTGGTCACCGACAGCACCTGCATGATCAAGGGCGATGTGCGCGAAGACGGTCAGGAAACCGAGAACCGAGACGAAAAGTCGCCCCTCAAGGCGGACTACCAGGGTTCCCTGGCTGATGGCATCAAGGCTGCCGCTTCCGGCTGCCCCGTGGAAGTCATCAAGTACGAAGAAGCCTAGGGCGCTGAGATCGAGAGAGGGGGCGTCCATGGTGACGCCCCCTTTTTCATCCTGCCCGTCTCTGGAGGTGCCCGTGCACACTCGACTTCAAGCCGATCTCAAAGCCGCCATGCTGGCCAAGAACGCCACCCTCACGGGCGTGCTGCGCATGGCCGTGGCCGCCTATCGCAACGAGGCCGTGGCCAAGGGACTGGGCCCCCAGGGCGTGCTCAGTGACGCCGACGCGGTGGCGGTCCTCAAGCGCATGGTGAAATCCAGGGAAGACAGCGTGGAGCAGTTCACCAAGGGCGGCTATGTGGATCGCGCCCAGGCCGAACAGGGCGAAATCGAAATCCTGAAAACCTATCTGCCTGCCATGCTGGAAGGGCCCCAGCTCGAAGCCGCCGTGAAAGCCGCCATCACCCAGACCGGCGCCCAAACCAAGAAGGACATGGGCCAGGTCATGAAAGCCCTCCAAGCCGCCCACGGTTCCGCCTTCGACGGCAAAGCCGCCAGCCAGCTCGTACAAAGCCTCCTGAACTGATTTTTCTTCCCCTTTTCTCCGAGTAACCCATGAAGCAATCCAAGCTCTTGATCCAGACCCTTCGGGAAACGCCCAAGGATGCCGATGTGGTGAGCCAGCAGCTCATGATGCGCTCTGGCATGATCCTCAAGCTGGCGGCGGGCATCTACGATTACCTGCCCCTGGCCTACCGCAGCATCCGCAAGTTCGAAGCCATCGTGCGCGAAGAACTGGAGCGCGACGGCTGCCAGGAACTGCTGATGCCCACGGTGCAGCCGGCGGAACTATGGCAGGAGAGCGGGCGCTGGGCCTTCTACGGCAAGGAGCTGCTGCGCTTCAAGGATCGCAAGGGAGGCGACTTCTGCCTCGGTCCCACCCACGAGGAAGTGATCACGGACATCGTGCGGCGCAGCGTGCGCAGCTACAAGCAGCTACCCATGAACCTCTTCCAGATCCAGGGCAAGTTCCGCGACGAGATCCGTCCGCGCTTCGGCCTCATGCGAGGCCGCGAGTTCATCATGAAGGACGCCTACTCCTTCCACACCGATGACGCCGACGCCGACCGCGAATACTGGGTGATGTTCAACGCCTACAAGCGCATCTTCAGCCGCCTGGGTGTAAAATTCCGGCCCGTGGAAGCCGACAGCGGCGCCATCGGCGGCAGCTTCACCCACGAGTTCCACGTGCTGGCGGGCAGCGGCGAAGACGCCATCCTGAGCTGCGACGCCTGCGAGTACGCCTCCAACATCGAAAAAACCGAGGCCCCGGTCGAAGCCGCGCCTTCCAGCGGCCAGAAGGAATTGCTCAAGGAGCATTTCTACACGCCTGGCATCCTGGGCCAAGTGGAACAGGCCGCCGCCATGAAGGATGCCGACCACAACGGCATGTCTCTCACCCAGACCAGCGTGTTCTTCCTCTACCGCGCCACCCTGGCCGACGAAAGCACCAAGCTCGTGGGCGCGGTGCTGCGCGGCGATCACGACGTGAACCCGGTGAAGGTGAAGAACGTCATCGGGGCCATGGAACTGGAACTGATGCCCCTGGATGAAGCCGAAGTGTTCACCGGCGCCAAATCCGGCTTCATGGGCCCCGTGGGCCTGAAGAACGTGACCATGGTGGTGGACCGCAGCCTCGAAGGCATGTCCGGCCTCACCTGCGGCGCCAACCGCACCGACTACCACCATTTCGGCCTGGATCCCGCCCGGGATCTGCCGGGCTGCCTCTTCGCCGATATCCGCATGGCCAAGGAAGGCGACGCCTGCACTCGCTGCGGCAAGGGTCACTACCAGGCCTTCCGGGGCATCGAAGTGGGCCAAGTGTTCAAGCTGGGCCTGAAGTACTCCAAATCCATGGGCTGCACCTTCCTCGACGCCGAAGGCAAGGAATGGCCCATGGTCATGGGCTGCTACGGCATTGGCATCACGCGCACCGTGGCCGCCGTCATCGAACAGAACTATGACGCCGACGGCATCATCTGGCCTTGGCCCGTGGCCCCGTACCAGGTGCATCTCCTGAACCTCGACCCCGGCAATGCCGAGGTGAACACCATGGCCAACCAGTTGGAAAAGGAACTGGAGCGCGAAGGGTTCGAAGTGCTGCACGATGACCGCGAAGGCCTCAGCCCCGGCGCAAAGTTCAAGGATGCAGACCTCCTGGGCTTCCCCCTGCGCCTCATGGTGGGCGCCAAGGGTCTCAAGGAAGGCGTGGTGGAGCTGCGGGATCGCCGCACCAAGGAAGTCATGAAGCTCAAGCCCGAAGCCCTGGTGGCCGAAGTGAGCGCCGCGAGGGACCGCATGATGTTGGCCCTGGAAGCAGCAGGGGGGAGGTGACCATGGCCGAAGGTCCGGTCTATCTGACCACCTTCATCGAAGGGGTGCTGGTGCACAGTGGCCCCACGCCCTTCGTGTTGCTCACCCCCAGCCAGCATTCGCCCCATCGCGGGCTGCTCATGCCGCCCCAATGCCCCTGGACGCCGGGCTTTCTGCCCCCGGCCCTGCTCCAGAACATGATCGCCACCGAGTGGAAGATTCCCTTCCGCTTTGTGGACCCCAGCGCCCTGCCCGTGGTCTTCGACGAGCGCACCAGCCGCCTGCCCACGCCCTGGATGCTGCGCCTCGAAGGCCTCGAAGGCCAGCAGCGCCTCTACCTTTCGCATCTCCTGCACACCAAGACCACGGACGATCACCTGCCCATTCCTCCCGAAGGCGGCCAATGGGTAAGCGAAAAAGCCCTCCATAGCCTGGATCTCCTTCCCAGCATCCGCAGGCTCTGCCAGGCGGCGTTGGGGGTGGGAGGATGAGAGGGAGCCGACCTGCGGAAGGATTAATGGCGCGTTAAAAAGCAAAGACGTTCCTACCATAATTAACTCACCCATTTTTTTAGAGGTTTACATGGCCAAACCATTGCATATTTTGTTGACAACATTGATTTCTTGTCATCTCCTGGCCCAGGAAAAGGCCACGACGGAATCCGGGAAAAAGGTATTGATTTTTCCGAACGGAAAATGGACTGAGGACCCTCAACCCCTCAAGAAGCAATCTGGTTTGTCATACACAAAACAAGCAAAATCAACATCAAAGATTACATTTTTAAAAAACAAGGCCTCAATTTACTACGACCCATCCCTCTGGAAACTGGCGAAACAGGAGGATCCAACCAAAATCCAGCTTCAACATCGGGATGGAGATGGATATGTCTTGATCATCTCTGAAAGGATGCAGATCCCTACAAATACTCTGAAAGACATTGCTCTCAGTAATGCGAAAAACGTTGCGCCTGATTCCGAGATCGTGCAAGAAGAAACCCGTCTCGTCAATGGCAATGAGGTACTCCATATGCAGATCAGGGGTACCATCCAAGGAATACCATTCATCTATTTCGGGTATTATTACACTGGCAAAGAAGGTTGCATCCAGATGATCACCTATACTACCAACAACTTATTTGATGAATACAAAAAGGATTTTACGGATTTTCTGAACGGATTCACCATCGAGTAACCAAAGATCAATTTGGTTTTTTCCGTAATTCATAGATCCTTTTAGTGCGCACCTTTTCTGAAATAACGAGTACCGAGCCGTGAATGCGTGAGAGGTATAGCAAACCTCACATCTTCATCTTCTCCAGCAGGCCCTTCACCGCGTCCTTGTGCACCATGAAGCCCAGCACTTTGAGTTTCACGTAGTCTTCGTGGAAGAAGTAGTAGCCGGGGTGATCGTTGTTCCAGGCGCTGCTCCAGGAGTCTTTCACCAGGAACCAATCCTGGCCGTTGGTGCGGGTATGGCCCACCACGTGCAGGCCGTGGTCGTCGGTGGTGCTGCCGTCCTCGAAGCGGAATTGCCGCGCGGCGGCGTCGATGAAGGCCGAAGGAATATCCCAGGTGGGCACTACCGCGAGCCCCGGCGCGCCGATGGAATAGCCTGGCTCCGACATATCCGCGGCAATGGCCAGACTGAAGCCCTGACGCACGGCGCCTTTGAAGGCGCTCATGAAATCGTCGAGGGGCACGTTGAGGTATTCCTTTCCGTGCCACCAGTTGTCGGGCACGTTGTATTCCGTGCGCTGCCACGCGGGCCGGTCGCTGAACGACACCAACTCCACATAGTCGTCGAGGTTCAAGCCCGCCACCTGAGTCACATATTCCTGGGGCGTCATGGTGCGGCCATCCACGGTCACCTTGGTGGGCGGCGCGCCCAGATGGCGGTCGAGGATGGCCCGCACCTTGGCCACCACGGGAGCTTCGTCCCACGCGCCTGCGGCCTTCACGCCCTCCAGGTAGGCCTTCAGCTCCTTGAAGACCGTCATCTCGTGATCGTAGTTGCGGGCCTCGCCCTTGAGACCCGTGTAGGCGGAAGCGGGCAGTGCCCCGTGCTGCTTCCAGGCCCGGATCACCGCCGCCCCTTGGGAGCCTTCGCCAAATACCGAGGTGCCGCGGCTTCGCACGAAGCCTTTGGCCTTCTCTACATACTCCCAATACACCGTGTGCATCACCGAGAAACGCAACCCCGGTCGCCCTTTGCGATGGGCTTCGGATTCCAGGAACGAAGTGGTGGAAAAACACCAGCACATGCCCGAAAGGCCCTGGCACACGGCCTCCTGATGGGGCAGCACCGTGAACTCCGACAGGCTCTTGGGCGCACGAATGGCGGCAAAATCCACCTGCATTTTCGGCTTGCCCGCGGGCTTGGTTTCGCCACGCAATTCCTGACGGATGGTTTCCAGCTTGTGGTCCCGTATGGGCGCAAACACAACGCCCGTGCGACTTTCCTGAGCGCACAGGCTCAACGCACCGGCAACGCAGAACACGGAAATGGATCGGGTCATCATGGAAGCCTCCAGACAAGCAGAAACAGGGTGATGGGAACAGGATGGCAGGAGGAAAAGCGGAAAAACAGGATGACAGTTTGGTCAGGATAGAAAGCGATAAGCCCCCGGAATCCTAGGCAGAACCGCAATCCACGCGAGGCGCGGCGGCCTCCGTGAACTCCTTTCGGCATCGGTTCGGCCGATATGCGAGACAAAATGAAATCCCATGGCGAGCTTCTTTCCTCGAAACTTCCCTGCGTTTAAAATGAAAAAAATCCACCGAGCCAACCTGAGTGTTCGGCCTTCTCTGGAGCGACCCATGCGTGCTGTCCTGCCTCTCTCGGCCCTTGTATGCCTGCTACCTGCCATGTCCAACACACCTGCTGCCACCCCCAATCCCTTCTTCACCCCCTGGAAGACGCCCTACGGTGCACCACCCTTCGCGGAGATCAAGTCAGAGCACTACGTCCCGGCTTTCAAGGAAGGCATGGCCCGTCACAAGGCCGAGGTGAAGGCCATCGCCGAATCCAAGCAGAAGCCCACCTTCGCCAATACCATCGAAGCGCTCGAAAAATCGGGTTCGTTCCTGGAACCTGTGGCGACAGTGTTCTACAGCCTGTCCAGCGCCGAGACCAACGCCCAGCTCCAGGCCATCAACCGCGAAGTGGCGCCCCTTCTGTCGGCGCACCGCGATGACGTGAACTTCAATGACCAGCTCTGGCTGCGGGTAAAGGCCGTATGGGAAGGCCGTTCCAAAACCAAGCTGAACCCTGAGCAGACGCGGCTTCTGGAGGATCGCTACAAGGGCTTTGTGCGGGCAGGCGCCGCCCTGGCCCCGGCCCAGAAAGAACAGATGCGCGCCATCAATGCCGAACTCTCCAAGCTGGGCGTGCAGTACGGCGACAAGCTGCTGAAGGCCACCAAGGATTATCAACTCGTGGTGGACAAGGCCTCGGACCTCGCGGGCCTTCCTGAGGGCGTAAAGAACGCTGCCGCCGAGGCCGCAACGAGGGCGGGCAAGAAGGGCGCATGGCTCTTCACCCTGGATGGTCCCAGCCTTTGGCCCTTCCTGCAGTACGCCGACAACCGCGAACTGCGCCGCCAGATGCTCACGGCCTACACCGAACGCTGCAACGGCGGCGATCAGGACACCCGCGCCATCGCCAGCCGCATCGCGGCATTGCGCGTGGAAAAGGCCAAGCTGCTGGGATTCCCCACCTGGGCGGATTTCGTGCTGGCCGACAACATGGCGAAGAACCCCAAGAACGTGTTCGACCTGCTGGATCAGCTCTGGAAGCCCGCCTTGAACGTGGCAAAGCGGGATCGCGCCGAGCTTCAGGCCATGATGGAGAAGGATCATCCCGGCGAAAAGCTCCAGGCCTGGGATTGGCGCTACTACGAAGAGAAGGTTCGCAAGGCCCGCTTCGATCTGGATGAAGAAGCCCTCAAGCCCTACTTCGCGCTGGATCACGTGCGGGAAGGGGCCTTCATGGTGGCCCACAAGCTCTATGGCATCACCTTCACGGAGCGCAAGGGGCTGCCCGTGTACCACCCCGAGGTGAAGGTCTTCGAAGTCAAGGAAAAGGATGGCCGCTCCCTGGGCCTCTTCTACGTGGATTACCATCCACGGCCCGGCAAGCGCGGCGGCGCGTGGTGCGGGCGGTTGCGCTCCGGCTACGGCAACGTGAAGCCCATCGTCACCAACGTCTGCAACTTCACGCGGCCCGAAGGCGGTAAGCCTGCGCTGCTCACCCTCGACGAAGTGGAGACCCTCTTCCACGAGTTCGGCCATGCCCTGCACGGCTTCTTCTACCACGGCCAGTACAAAGGCTTGGCGAGCACGCCCAGGGATTTCGTGGAACTGCCTAGCCAGGTCATGGAGAACTGGGCCATGGAGCCGCAGGTGCTCAAGCTCTACGCCAAGCACTACCAGACGGGCCAGCCCATGCCTGATGCGCTGATCCAAAAGATCCACAGCGCAGGCACGTACGGCCAGGGCTTCAAGACCACCGAGTACCTTGCGGCCTCGCTGCTGGACATGGCCTGGCACACGCTCTCCGAGGCCAAGGAACTGGACGCCATGGCCTTCGAAAAGACCACCCTCGATCAGCGCGGCCTGCTTCCCGAAATCCCCGCCCGCTATCGCACGCCCTACTTCAACCACATCTGGGGCGGCGGCTACAGCGCGGGCTACTACGCCTACGTCTGGAGCGAAGTGCTGGACGCCGATGCCTTCCAGGCCTTCAAGGAAAAGGGCGATCTCTTCCACCCCGCCACCGCCAAGGCCTTCCGCCGCCTGCTTTCCATGGGCGGCATCGAACCCGGCGATCAGCTCTACCGCACCTTCCGCGGCCGCGATCCCAAAGTCGAGCCCCTGCTCGAACGGCGCGGACTGAAGTAGAAACCGCGCACCCCACCACGCAGCACGGGAAAAACAATCAGGGTTCGGGGCGGTTCGAGCGCGCCTCCGAACCCTGGTTGTCTTTGGCTTCCGCCTCGCGCCGGTCCCCTGGAATCATCCAGCCGAACCCTGTTTGGCTCCGCTCCGCATATACTCGAACAGAAAGGAAGCAGCATGAAGATCGGACTCGTCGGTTTCTCGGGGTGTGGCAAGACCACCGTATTCAACGCTCTTACAGGGCTTTCCGCGGAGACGGGCTTCAACGCCACCCGCGGCAAAACCAACCTCGGCGCCGTGAAGGTGCCGGATGCGCGGGTGTCGGCCCTGGCGGAGCTGTATCACCCCAAGAAGACCACTTTCGCGGAAGTTTCGTTCTGCGACGTGGCCGCCTCCGCTGCGGGAGCCCAGGGACAGAGCCTGGATGAGCAGACCTTGCGGGCCATGCGGGAAGTGGATGCCCTGTGCCAGGTGGTGCGCGGCTTCACCGATGCCGCCGGGGAAGCGCCGGATCCGCTCAACGAAGCCCAGAACCTCGAAAACGAAATGAACCTGTCGGATCTGATCCTCATCGAAAAGCGCCTGGAGCGGCTGAAGAAGGAAAAGAGCAAGAGCGGCGAGCTGGAGCTGCTGGAAAAGCTCAAGGCCGCCCTGGAAGAAGGCACGCCGCTGCGTCGTTTGGAGGGCTTGAGCGCCGAGGAATGGACCGGCCTGGCGGGCTACCGCTTCCTCACCCAGAAGCCGCTGCTGCTGGTGCTCAACGTGGAGGAAGGCGATGCCGCCAACCCCGCTCCCGCCGATCTCGCCGCCCATGCCCACGAAGCGGGCCTGGGCCTGGTGGTGCTGGCCGGGCAGGTGGAAATGGATATCGCCCAGATGGGCCCAGAGGACCAAAAGGAGTTCGTGGCCTCCCTGGGCCTCAGCGAACCCGCCGTGGGCCGCTTCATCCGCGAAGCCTACACGCTGCTCGAACTCATTTCCTTCCTCACCGCCGGCCCCGACGAATGCCGCGCGTGGCCCATTCGGCGCGGCCTCACGGCCCCCAAGGCCGCAGGCAAGATCCACTCCGACATCGAACGAGGCTTCATTCGCGCCGAAGTCACGCGCTGGGACGAGCTGACCCGCCTGGGCAGCGAGGCCAAATGCCGCGAGGCTGGCAAACTGCGGCTGGAAGGCAAGGAATACATCGTGCAGGATGGCGATGTGATCAATTTCAGATTCAACGTGTAACCGCCGAACCGAGGAGGTTCCCATGACCAAATCCTTCCGTCGCATCGCCATCTGCACCGGAGGCGGCGACGCACCAGGCCTCAACGCGGTGATCCGCTCCGTGGCCATCTCGGCCTCCAACCGTGGGTGGGAATGCTACGGCATCCGTGACGGTTTCAACGGCATCCTCTTCCCGGAACGCTACGACGGCCAGGGCGTGTTCCGCCTCACCCGTGAAAGCGTGCGCGGCATCGGCCACCTGGGCGGCACCATGCTGGGCACCACCAATCGCGGCAACCCGCTGAATTTCCCCGTGAAGATGCCCGACGGCACCGTGCGCCACGTGGATCGTTCCGACGAGATCCTCGATTACTTTGCCAAAAAGGAAATGGACGCCCTGGTGTCCGTGGGCGGCGACGGTTCGCTCACCATCGCTCACGCGCTGTATCAGAAGGGCCTCACCGTGGTGGGCGTGCCTAAGACCATCGACAACGATCTGGACAAGACCTCCACCACCTTCGGCTTCGACACCGCCGTCACCTTCGCCACGGAATCCCTGGACCGCCTGCACAGCACCGCTGAAGCCCACCAACGGGTGATGGTGGTGGAAGTGATGGGTCGTTACGCCGGTTGGATCGCCCTGCATTCAGGCATTTCCGGCGGCGCCCACGCCATCCTCATTCCTGAAATTCCCTACGACCTCGAAAAGGTGGCGGAAAAGGTGCGCCAGCGGGAACGCTATGGCCGTTCCTACACCCTGGTGGTGGCTGCGGAAGGCGCCCAGCCTCGTCATGGCGAACGCAGCGTGGCCGTCGAAGCCGAAGGCGGTCATGCCGAGCGCCTGGGCGGCATCGGCGAACAGATCGCCAAGCAGCTTCAGGAGATGACGGGCAAGGAATCCCGCGTAGTGGTGCTGGGCCATCTGCTGCGCGGCGGCAGCCCCACCTCCTTCGACCGCCTCGCCGCCATGCGTTTCGGCGCGGCCGCCGTGCGCGCGCTCGAAGAGGGCCTCTCTGGCGTCATGGTGTCGCTCTCGTATCCCAACGTGAACTACGTGCCTCTGGCCGAAGTGGCGGGCCGCATGCGCGGCGTGCCCACGGACAGCGACATCCTGCAGACCGGCCGGGACGTGGGCATCTGCTTCGGGGATTGACGCGCACGAAGACCCAAAAAAGCGAGGCTAACGAACGATGGGCATTCCCAATCCCCATGTCACCGATTTCAGCCAGCCCATCGAGGCGGCGACTCGAACCAGCCGCTTCCTGGCGCGAATCGTCGATGCTCTGGTTTGGTTCGCGCCGCTTCCGCTGCTTTTCTTTCCCTGCCTGGGCGCTCTGGCAGCGCTGCTCCTCTGGGCGGGCATCCTCATCGGCCAGGTCTGGATGCTGGTGACCCGAGGACAAACGATCGGAAAGAAGGCCCTGAAGATCTACATCATGAAGAGCGATGGCGATATCCCCAACGTCGGGTGGCTCCTCATCCGGGAATTCGCCATTCCCGTAGCTGTTGGCATCCTGCGCTACGTCGGTCACAACGATCCATCCGTCGTCGGACAGGCCTTGCAAGGCGTCTTCAGCCTCATGTGGATCATCGATAGCCTCTTCATCTTCGGCCCCACGCGACGCTGCCTGCACGATTACCTCGCCGGAACGCACGTGGTGCAGGTCTAGCGTGGTGGACCTGAAATAATCAGGTGGGCACGACCCTCAGGCTTGGCCGTGTACACGTTGCCCCAGCACGTACGTGGCGCGCACGGAGCGGTCATCGCCCAGCATCATGAGCGTGAAGAGCCGGTCCTGAAGGGAATCGTGGCGCTCCAATCGGAACGCCTGGATGGGCGTGGCTTTGGGATCGAGCACGACGAAATCCGCCTCGCGACCTGGCTGGAAACTGCCGATACGATCGTCCAGCCCCAGCGCCCTGGCGCCGCCCAGGGTGGCAAGGTAGAAGCCTTGGAGCGGCGTGAAGCCCCGGCCTCTCAGATGGGCCACTTTGTAGCCTTCGTTGAGGGCCTGAAGCATGGAAAAGCGGTTGCCGCCGCCGACGTCCGTGGCCAGGCTCAGGCGCACGGGACGTTGGGAACGCAGCACGTCCCAAACCGGCAACAGGCCGCTGCCCAGGAAAAGGTTCGACATGGGACAGAAGGCAAGGGCTGTGTGGCTTTCCGCCATGCGCTGCAGGTCGCGTTCCTCCAGATGCACGCCGTGGGCCAGGATGGTGCCCGGCCCCAGCAGGCCGTAGTGGTCGTACACGTCCAGGTAGTCGAGGTTGGGCTTGAGATGGCCAAACAGTGACTTCACCCACGCGATCTCGGCAGGATTCTCCGAAATGTGGGTCTGGAGATGCACCTGGGGAAATTCGACACGCAAGGCGCCGATCATCTCCAGTTGCGCTTCCGTTGAGGTGGGCGCGAAGCGCGGCGTGAGGCTGTACCGGGCGCGGCCCCGGTCGTGCCAGCGCTCGATGAGAGCCTTGGATTCGTCGTAGGCCCGCTGCGGCGTATCCAGCAAGCCCACTGGACCGTTCCGGTCCATCATCACCTTGCCTGCCACCATGCGTGCCTGCACCGCTTCCGCCGCCTCGAAGAAAGCGTTCACCGATGGCGGATGCACGGTGCAGAACACCGAGGCCGTGGTGGTGCCGTTGCGGAAGAGTTCCTTCAGAAAAACGTCGGCCACCCGCCGCGCATAGGCTTCCTCGGCGAACCGCTCCTCCTCTGGAAAGGCGGATTGCTCCAGCCATTCCAGCACCTGCCCGCTGTAGGCCGCGAGAATGGCCGTCTGCGGATAGTGAATGTGGGTGTCCACGAACCCTGGCACCAGCAGGCAACCCCGCCAATCCACGACCTCCAGGCCCTCGGCGGCTCCTTGCGACCAGGGCCCCGCCGACACCACCCGCCCCTGCCCATCCACCACCAGCAACCCGTCGGCCACGTGTGCGCAGGCTTCTTCTTCGCCCACGACAAAAGGATCGTCCAGGAAATGCAGAAGGGTTCCCCGATACCCTTTTAGACCTCGCCCCTCTCCTGCATCCATGGCTGCACCTGCACGACAAACGGTTTGGAGTATAGCAAGAGCCCTCCAAAGGCCCGCCGCCGGAGAGTGCCTTGACAATCCGCTGTGGAGCGCGATGCTTAAGCCTCACGAAACGAGGTTCCTATGCGACTTCCGCTTCCCCTTCTCCTTGGATTGTCCCTGACCCTGGCCGCCGCAGGACCCGAAGGCGTCAAGCCCGGTCTGGGCTTCGATCCGGCCAACCTGGATCCCTCGGTCAAGCCCTGTGCCGATTTCTATCAGTACGCCAACGGCGGTTGGCTGAAGAGAACCGCGCTGCCAGCCGACAAGGGGCGCTACGGTTCCTTCGAGGAAGTGATCGAGCACAACCGTCGGACGCTGCGCGAGGTGCTGGCCGACGTAAGCGCCCGCAAGGATTGGAAGCGCGGCAGCGTCCAGCAGAAGGTCAGCGATTTCTACGCCAGCGGCATGGATGAGGCGACGCTGCAGAAGCGCGGCGCCACGCCCCTCAAGCCCTATCTGGCGCGCATCGACAAGCTCAGGAGTCCGCGCCAACTGCCCGCTTTCCTGGCGGCCTGGCACAACGACGGCCTGGGCGGCGCTTTCGGATTCCATGTAAGCCAGGACGCCAAGGAAAGCACCCGCTACCTGGGCAGCCTGGGCCAGGGCGGCCTCACGCTGCCCGACCGCGACTACTACCTGAAGGAAGACGACAAGAGCAAGGATCTCCGCGCCAAATACCTGGCCCACATGGAGCGCATGTTCGTCCTCATGGCCGAAAAGCTCCAGATGGCGCAGCTCCACGCCAAGGAAGTGCTGGATCTCGAAACGCGCCTGGCCAAGCTCCAGTGGAGCCGCGTGGAGCTGCGCGATCCCGTGAAGCGCTACAACAAGCGCACCCTGGTGCAACTGCACGAGGAAGCGCCAGGCTTCGACTGGACGGCCTATTTCGCGGCGCGGGGCGCGAAAGTCACCGAGCTGAACCTCAGCACGCCTTCCTTCTTCCAGGGCTTCGCCAAGCTGGCGGAAACCCTTCCGGCCGATCAGTGGCGCACCTACCTCCGCTGGCATCTGCTGAACGGCTCTGCGAACCTGCTGTCCAAGCCCTTCACCGAAGAAGCCTTCGCCTTCCACGGCAAGATCCTGAACGGCGTGCCTCAGCAGGAGGAGCGCTGGAAGCGCATCCAGGACGCCACGGACCGCACCCTCGGCGAGGCGCTGGGCCAGCTCTACGTGGCCAAGGCCTTCAGCCCCGAAGCCAAGAAGAAGGTGCTGGAGATGGTGGAGAATCTCCGCGCGGCCCTCAAGGAGCGCGTTCTGGGCCTGGATTGGATGGGCGAGGCCACCAAGCAGCAGGCCATCCGCAAGCTGGAAGCCTTCGGCGTGAAGATGGGCTACCCCGATCAATGGAAGACTTACGGTTTCGATGTGAAGCGCGATGATTTCTTCGGCAACGTGCGCCGCGCTTCCAGCTGGCGCGTGAAGGAGAACCTCGGCAAGCTGGGCAAGCCCATCGACCGCACGGAATGGGGCATGACGCCGCCCACCGTGAACGCCTACTACAGCCCCACCATGAACGAGATCGCCTTCCCCGCAGGCATCCTCCAGCCGCCCTTCTTCGATCCCAAGGCCGACGATGCGGTGAACTACGGCGCCATCGGCTGGGTCATCGGCCACGAAATGACCCACGGCTTCGACGACAGCGGCAGCCAGTTCGACGCCGAGGGCAACCTCAAAAACTGGTGGACCGAAGCCGACAAGAAGGCCTACCAGGCCCGCACGGATCTCGTGGTGAAGCAGTACGACGCCTACGAGCCGCTGCCTGGGGAACACGTGAACGGCAAGCTCACCCTGGGCGAAAACATCGCCGATCTGGGCGGTCTGAAGATCGCCTACGCGGCCTGGAAGAAGAGCCTGGGCGACAAGCCCGCGCCAGTCATGGAAGGGTTCACGGGCGAGCAGCGCTTCTTCCTGGGCGCTGCTCAGGTGTGGCGCAACCATATCCGCAACGAAGCGCTTTCCGTGCGCCTCAAGACCGATCCCCACAGCCCCGGCCGGTTGCGGGTCATCGGGCCCCTTTCCAACCTGCCCGAGTTCTTCGAAGCCTTCGGCTGCCAGGACGGCGACGCCATGGTGCGCGCCATGGCCCAGCGCCCTTCCATCTGGTAATCGCATTCCCCATAAGAGTGCCGGGGATCACCATTCCACGGCCCTTTTTCCCTCAAACTCTTCCTATCCACAGACCTGGGAGACGCTCTCCCGGTTTCCCAGAGGTTTCCTTTGAAGCTCCTCAGCACCGCCCTTTCCTTCTGTCTGGCCTCCGGCCTCATAGCCCAGTCCCCCAAAGAGCCCGGACGCGGGGTGAACGTCGTCCACCTTGATCCCCAGGTGAAACCCTGCGAGGACTTCTTCCAGTACGCCATCGGCGGCTGGCTCAAGGCCACGCCCATCCCCGACGACCAGGTCACCTGGGGCGCTTTCAACGAACTCTTCGAAGCCAATCGGGCCACTCTGAAAACCATCTTGGAGAACGCCGCCAAGGCCCAGGCCAAGCCCGGCACTCCTCTCCAGAAAGTGGGCGATTTCTACGCCTCGGGCATGGACCTCGCGGCCATCGAGAAGGCCGGGCTCACGCCGCTGAAGCCCTCCCTGGGCCGCCTCAGCGCCATCAAGGATCTCAAGGGGCTTGCCGCCGAGATCGGTCGCCTCCAGGTGGAAGGAACGAGCCAGAGCTTCAGCTTCGCCGTGGGCCAGGATGACAAGGCCAGCGATCAGTACATCGCCCAGTTCTCTCAAGGTGGCCTGGGCCTGCCCGACCGCGACTACTACACCCTGGGGGATGCCCGGTCCCAAGCGATCCGCGCGAAATACGTCGAACACGTGGCCCGGATGTTCGAGCTGCTGGGGGAATCGAAGCTGCTGGCCAAGGCCCACGCGAGCATCGTCATGGATTTCGAGACGAGGCTTGCCAAGGCCTCCCGCACCCAGGTGGAACTGCGCGATCCCCAGGCCAACTACCACAAGATGAGCCCCGAGGCCCTGGCCAAGCTGGCCCCCGACTTCGCTTGGGCCAGCTACTTCAAGGCCATCGGCCTGCCCGAACAGAGCGCGGTGCTGGTGCGCCAGCCAGCCTTCTTCGAGGAACTGGGCCGCATGGCAAAGGACGTGTCCCTGAACCAGTGGAAGACGTACCTGCGCTGGCACCTGGTCAGGTCCAACGCCGGGGAACTGCCGGACGCCTTTGGCACGGAGGGCTTCGCCTTCTACGGCCAGGTGCTTTCCGGCGCCAAGGTTCGCCAGGATCGCTGGAAGCGTGTGCAGGTGGCCACGGATGGCGCCCTGGGCGAACTGGTCGGCCAACTCTTCGTGGAGAAGGCGTTCAGCCCCGAAGCCAAGACCAAGATGCTCGACCTGGTGGACAACCTGCGCGCGGCCCTCAAGGAGCGCATCGAGAAGCTCAGCTGGATGAGCGACACCACCAAGGAAAAGGCCCTGCAGAAGCTGGCCGCCTTCAACGTGAAGATCGGCTATCCCGATGCCTGGCGCCATTACGAAAAGCTCCAGGTGAAACGCGGCGCCTACCTGGCCAACACCGTGGCCGCGTCCCGCTTCGAGTTCCACCGCAACGTCGCCAAGCTGGGCAAGCCCATCGACCGCAACGAATGGGGCATGACGCCCCAGACCGTGAACGCCTACTACGACCCCAGCATGAACGAGATCGTTTTCCCCGCAGGCATCCTTCAGCCGCCCTTCTTCGACCCCAAGGCCGACGATGCGGTGAACTACGGGGGCATCGGCATGGTGATCGGCCATGAAATGACCCACGGCTTCGATGACCAGGGCCGCCAGTACGACGCCAAGGGCAACCTGAACGACTGGTGGACCGCCGACGATGCCAAGGCCTATGCGGCCCGCACCGCCCTGGTGGTGAAGCAGGCCAACGCATTCGAAGCCCTGCCGGGCCTCACGCTCAATGGCGAACTCACCCTGGGCGAGAACATCGCCGATCTGGGCGGCCTCAAGATCGCCTTCGAGGCCCTCAAGAAACAGTGGGCCAAGACCGGCAAGCCCGGCCTCATTGATGGCTTTACGCCGGAGCAGCGCTTCTTCCTGGGTTACGCGCAGGCCTGGCGCTTCCAGGCTCGACCCGAAGCGGCCCGTATGCGGGTCATGACCGATCCCCATAGCCCCGCGCGGTTCCGAGTGAACGGCCCGCTCGCCAACCTGCCGGAATTTTTCGAGGCCTTCAGCTGTGGTGAGGGTGCGATCATGCGCCGCCCCGCCGATCAACGGCCCTCCATCTGGTAAATCGTTCCAAGAGGCATCTTCGTTCAGGGGAACCCCATGCGCCTTCGTCCCTTCGTCCTGCTCCTGGCCACCAGCGCCCTGCTCACGGCCATGGAGCCCGCACCAAAAGCCGTGAACCCGGCCTACATGAATCGTGCGGCCTCGCCCTGCAAGGATTTCTACGCGTTCGCCTGCGGCGCCTATGACGCCGTGCCCATTCCGGGCGACTACTCGTCCTATGGCGTGAACGAAGAAATCACCGAGCGCAACAGCGCGGTGCTGAAGGAAATCCTGGAGGATTGCGTGGGGTTCCGGCGCCCCGTGCCCAACAGCCCTCAGCAGCGCATCGGCGATTTCTTCGCGTCGGGCATGGACGAAGGCACGCTGAAGCGCCTGGGCCTGGAACCCCTGAAGGCGGATCTGGCGCGCATCGAAGCCCTGCGCAGTCCCCAGGATCTGGCGCCGCTGTTGGCGCACTTGCATCGCAAGGGCGTGTCCGCGGTCTTCAGCAACGGCGTGGGGGTGGATGACAAGGATGCCACCCGCATGACCTTCTTCCTGTTCCAGGGAGGGCTGGGGCTGCCGGAGCGCGAGTTCTACTTCCGCCCTGATGCGGAATCCCAACGGATCCGCGAGGCCTACCAGAAGCTCCTGGCGCGGCTGCTGCACCTGAGCGGAGAGAAGACCTTGGAAGCCGCGCGCCACGCCAAGGAGGTGATGGCGCTGGAAACGAAGCTGGCCCAGGCCTCGCGCACCCTCGAACAGCTGCGGGATCCCGAGCGCAACTACAACGCCATGGACCGCCCCGTCCTGGCCAAGACCTGGCCGCGCCTGGGCTGGCAGGCCTACTTCAAGGCACTGAAGCTGCCCGAAGGCCAGCGGCATCTGGTGGTGGGTCAGCCCGATTTCTTCAAGGCCCTGGAGCAACGCCTGGCCCAGGAAAGCCTCGCCACCTGGCGCACCTATCTGAAGGCCCACCTGCTGCTCTCCGCAGCGCCCTACCTGGATGCGCCCTTCGAGATGGCTTCCTTCGAGTTCTATCAGAAGACCCTGGGAGGCCAGGAAAAGCCCCAGCCAAGGTGGAAGCGGGTTCTAGCCTCCGTGGACGAGGGACTGGGTTTTGACCTGGGGCAGCTCTTCGTCGCCAAGGCCTTCTCCCCCCAATCCAAGGCCAGGGTCGAAGAGATGGTGCGGTTCCACAAGGAGGCCATCCGCCTGAGCATCCAGAAGGCCACCTGGATGGGCGAAGCCACCAAAGTCCAAGCCCTGAAGAAGCTCGAAACCCTGGGCTACAAGGTGGGCTATCCCACCCAATGGCGGGATTACCGAGGTCTGGCAATCCACCGGAATACCTACCTGGGCAATGTCTTCGCGGCCCACGCCTTCGAGTACCAGCGCAGGCTCAACCAGTTGCTGAAGCCCGTGGACAAGGGCGAGTGGTCCATGACGCCCCAGACCAACAACGCCTACTACGAGCCCACCCGCAACGAGATCGTGCTGCCTGCGGGCATCCTCCAGCCGCCCTTCTTCGTGCCCGAAGCCGACGAGGCCGAGAACTATGGCGCCCTGGCCTCCACCATCGGCCACGAGCTGATGCACGGGTTCGACGACCAGGGATGCCAATACGATGGCGAAGGCAACCTGAAGAACTGGTGGACCGAGGCTGACAAGAAGACCTACGAGGCCCTCACCGACGAAGTGGTGAAGCAGTACGACGCCTATGAGCCCCTGCCCGGCCTCTTCATCCATGGCCGCCAGACCCTGGGCGAGAACCTTGCCGACATCGGCGGTCTCAAGATCTCCTTCGAGGCCTACAGGCTGGCCTTGGCCGGCAAGGCCCTGCCCGACCAGCTTGGCCTCACGGCGGATCAGCGGTTCTTCGTGGCCTTTGCCCAGGGCTGGCGCACCAATCAGCGTCCCGAAACGCTCCGCACTCGACTGGGCTCCGATGTGCACAGCCCCGTGCGGTGGCGCGTCATCGGCCCCGCCCGCTACCTGGAGGAGTTCGCCACCGCCTTCAAGTGCCCAACGGAGAAGAAGAAGCAGCTCTGGTGAGCCATCGAGGTTCACGAGAGGAAAACGAGACGGCAGGTGGCGCAGCATGAAAAGCCTGTGCAACCTGCCTCCCGTTTTTTCATACCTTCCGGCCCGCCGCTTCCTCCCAAGCCCTACCCACGCTTCGATTCCGTCCAGGACTGTGATACAAATCACTGTGCGAGGATCAGGGTGACTATGGGTCAGGCAGTGGTGAATCTCAGGCGGGTGGAGTTTCTGGCGGGGCTGCCCCATGCCGAGGCGGAAGAGCTGGCCTCCGTCAGCGAGCTGCGGCGCTACTCCGACGGCGCGCCTGTGTTCAACCAGGGCGAGTCCATCCCCGGTATCTTCGTGGTGGTTCAGGGAGCCCTCAAGGTCTATCGCACCGATGGCCGCGGCAAGGTGCAGGTGCTGGATATCCTTCAGCCGGGCACCTGCGTGGGCGAAGTGCAGGTCTTCGATGGCGGCCCGGCAGCCAGCGGCGCCGAAGCCCACGGCGAGGCCGAATGCTGGCTCATCCCCGCCGTGGCTCTCAAGCGCATGACCTCCAGCAATCCTGCCGTGGCGGAAGTGTTGATCCGCCACTTCGCCGGCAAGGTGCGTCATCTCATCCAGCTGGTGGAAACCCTCAGCCTGCACAGCGTGCCCGAACGGGTGGCCCAGCTCATCCTCGACTACCAGAGCCGCAATCCCAGCCGCACCCTCGTGGAGTTCCAGGAAACCCAGGAAGACCTGGCCCAGTGCATCGGCGCCAGCCGCGAAGCCTTCAGCCGCGCCTTGCGCCTGCTGGCGGATCTCAGCTTGATCCAAAGCACCTTCCCCGTGGTGCGCATCCTCGACGTGCCCAAGCTGCAGCGGTATGCCAGGGGCTGAGCTTCAGCCTTGGGAGGCCCGATGGATCGAGATCTCGCGACGACGGTGCTGTTCCGAGTTCTGCTCTTCGTCTTCGGAAGCTGCTTCCTGGCGGCCGGATCATTCATTTTTCTCGCTGTCCTCAACCTCATTCCCAATAGCCTGAGCCACACCTCCGCAGGCACGGTGTTCGGGACCTTGGGATCGGCCACTTTCGCGTTCGCGGGCCTGGGAATGGTGCTCTACGCCGTGGGACTGCCCAATGTCGCCGCGAAGGCGGGGCTGATGGCCCTTCTCGCCTTCGTCCTCACCTTCAACTGGATCGCCTTCGGGCCCGGTGAGCGGCAATTCCAGACCACCAGCTCGTCGAGCTGGGGGGGAAAACGTGTATCAACCGCCTCCGAAACCGAAGGTCGCATCCTCTTCGGCCTCGCCGCGCTGGTGATGGATGGACTGATCCTGTTTCCACTCTTCACGAGGAAGCGTTACAAAAGCTGATCCCGCCCTTCCTGAGTCATGCTTCTTGATGGGTTAGCATGGGGGAAGTCATCCCTTCGGAGAAGCCATGGTCAACGATCACGTCATCCTGGGCATCCACGTCACGGACCGTCTGCAGCGGGCCAGCGAAGTGCAGCGGATCTTCACGGAATACGGCTGCCATATCAAGACCCGCCTGGGCCTGCACGAAGTGAGCCCCGATTTCTGCTCGCCCCAGGGCGTGGTGCTGCTGGAAATGGTGGGCGGCCCCGAAGTCTGGCAGGGCATGAAAGCCCAGCTTCAGGGCATCGAGGGCATCGACGTGCAGGAAATGATCTTCCGGCACTGATGCCAACCCCCACGCCTTCCATCTGCCTGGGCGTGGACCCCGGCTCCCTGGCCTGCGGGTGGGCGGTGGTGTCGCGCCTGGGCTCGCGCATGGAGCTGCGCGGCGCGGGCGTGATCCGCAACCCGCGCGGCGCTGATTTCGATCAGCGCATCCTGCTCATCCACCAGAAACTTTCGGAAGTCATCGCCGAACACGGCCCCACCTTCATGGCCGTGGAATCGCCTTTCGTGGAGAAGAACGCCGCCACCGCGTTGAAGCTGGGCCAGATTCGGGGTGGCGTGCTGCTCACGGCGGGCCTGCACGGTCTGCCCGTGGGGGACTACAACCCCATGCAGGTGAAGAAGGCCGTCAGCGGCTACGGCTGGGCCGACAAGCTCCAGGTGGGAAAGATGGTGATGATGCTCCTGAACCTCGCGGAACCGCTCCCCGCCGATGCTGCCGACGCCGCCGCCGTAGCCATCGGCCACCTCCTCGCCACGCGCAGGGGATGAGAAAAAATGGATGGGTTAGACTGGTAGAAACACCCATTTCTTCCTATCGCATCCATCGGATCAGGAAGACTTTCCAGGAGATTTCATGGCTTACAATCGCACCCAGGTTCATGCGCTGCTCACGGCTTCGGAGAAGGAACTGTTCGAGGCCAGCCTTTCGCCCTTCCTCCAGCAGTGGCCGTTGAAGGAGCTTCGCCAGCTGCGCGTTCGCACGCGGCGCATGCGCGACAAGCACGAGGACCTTTTCCGCAAGCAGCATCGCGCACTGCCCAGGAACAAAGCCCCCAAGGTGGTCGTGGATGGCGATGTCACGGCGCTGGAGTACCGCAAGAGCAACGAGCGCACGCGCAAGAAGGCGCAGATCTTCACCGAGGCTCTGACCCGCGTCGAGAAGCGCATCGAGATGCTGGAGCAGGCCCTTCGCCGTCAGGCGGCCAAAGCCCTTCGCCATCCCAAAGCCAAGAAGCCCATGGCGCCCAAGAAGGTGGTTTGCGCTCCCAAGGCCGCGAGCGTGGCCCCTCGCACCAAGACCTCGGCCCTTTCTGCCGACAAAGCCCGCCGCAGCCAGTCGCCCCAGAAGCGCAAGCAGCAGGCCCATCTCAGCTCCCTGAATCGTCGCAATCAAGCCAAGAAGGATTCGCGCAAAGGCTGATTGATACTCACTTTGCAAGAACAAGCCATGAAAGACAGGATGGCAGGATGAACAGGATGGAAGATGCCCGCATCTTTTCTCCGTGTTCTCCTGCTTTTCTTTTGTGATCTCGGAGTTCAATCTTTCGAAAATTGGAGCTTATTTCATGATCCGAATCCGCCCCT
>JAJTBC010000287.1 GCA_021287085.1 Bacillota bacterium
CGTGGCGATGAAGGCGCCGCCGGGCACGGTGAATTCCTGTTCCGGCGCGGTTTCCGCAGCCGAGGGGGCCACGATGCTGACGGTGGGACGACGCTGGGATTCCAGTCGCGCCTCGCGCTTGATCATGAGCTTGCGCACGAAGTCGGCCAGTTCGTCGGCGGTGAACGGCTTCTGCACGTATTCGCTGGCGCCGTCGCGCATGGTTTCCACGGCGGTTTCGATGGTGGCGTAGCCCGTGATGACCACCACATCGAGGTCAGGGCGCATGTGCTTGACGGCCTTCACCACTTCCACGCCATCCATGCCCGGCATCTTGAGATCGGTGAACACGAAATCGTAGTCGTGGAGCTGAAGCAGGCCCAAAGCCTCCTGGCCCGTCTCCACGGTATCGACGTTGAAGCCTTCCAGCACGAGGATGCGCCGGAAGGAATCCAGCACCACGGCTTCGTCGTCCACGGCCAGGATGCGCGCCTTGGCCTCGGGTACTTCCACCCGCTTCAGGCTCTTGGCTTCGTGGGTGAAGTCCTGGCGCACGGCCACATTCAGCACTTCCTCGCGCTGCTGGCGTTCTTTCTTCTGCTTCATGCGGCGCGTCATCTCCCGCACGGCGATATCGATCAGCACGAATGCCACGAACATCAGGACGACCAGTAAAGCGGTCATGACAATCCTCCTTCAAGGGGTTTGGAAACGCGATTATCCACTGCGGGGACGCGCACTCGGAAAAGGGTGCCCTTGCCCACGGTACTCTCTACTTCGATGGTACCGTGATGGGCCTCCACGATGCTCCAGGTCACGGCAAGCCCAAGGCCCGTGCCCTTGGGCCCTTTGGTGGTGAAGAAGGGCTCGAAGAGGCGAGGAAGCTCATCGGCGGGAATGCCCTTGCCCGTGTCTTCCACCTGGATTTCCACCAGCTTGCGCTCGCCGGCCTTCTCCTGGCTGGGCCAATGGGACGCGTGGCAGCCCTTGCGGGAACACCACGTGAACGGATCGTCGGAACCAGCCATCACCTGGATCAGCGGCGCGCCGCACACTTCACAAGTGCCTTGCATCAGGGATTGGCGACATTCAGGACAGGCATAGACAGCCACAGCCCCTTCCTCCTGGGGAGCCGGGAAACGATGACTGGTACTGCCGAACACAGGATCGAAGTGCACCGTGAATTCCCGGCCTTTGATGGTGCCCAGCAGGCGTACGGCGGGAAATCCGCTGATGCGCGTGGCGCGATCGATCAGATCATGACCCGCAGGACACTGCGCCTTGCGCAAGTGTTCATGGCCCCAGGCAGGCAGGGATAGCCCCTGGGTGCCGAGGCGGATGGAGCCGCCTTCCTTGCCGATGGCGTCGGCGGCATTCAGCAGCAGATTCACCACCACCTGCTGGATCTGGTTGCCGTCGGCGTATGCCAGAGGCAGAGCCTCGTCCAGTTCCAAGCGCAGGCTCACGTTGTTGAGGGTCAACTGCGTGATGACCACGGAAACGGAATGGCGCACCACTTCGTTGAGGTCGGTGGCCTTGCGCGCGGGCGGCGTGGGCCGAGCGAAATCCAGCAACTCCTTCACGATGCCGCGGCAGCGTTTGGTTTCCCGGAGGATCACTTCCAGATCCTCCATGGCCGAAGGATCGTCATTCAAACGCTTGGCCAACAGCGAGGCGTAAGTCAGAACGCCCGTGAGCGGGTTGTTGATCTCGTGGGCCACCCCCGCCGCCAGCCTGCCGACCGAGGCCAGCTTGTCGGCCTGGGTAAGCTGACGCTGGGTTTCGGAAAGGCGCTGGGTCATGTCGTTGAAAGCGGAGGCCAGTTCTCCCAGCTCATGCTTGGACGTGACCGGAATGGTGGTGGTGAGATCGCCCTTGGCCACGCGCTCGGTACCGGCCACCAGAGCGGCCACGGGGCGAAGCACCATGCGCCGGTTGAGCCACCACAGAATGCCGCTGCTGGAAGCGATGGCCACCAGCGATAGCACGATCATCAGCTTGCGGTTGCGAGCGATCTCCTGATCGGCTTCGGCCATGGAGACATTCACATCCAGCACCCCCAGGATGCTCTGTTGGGGCTTATGGGCGTGGCAATCCGCAGTGGAGCAGGAAGGCTCGTTGGGGATGGGATTGATGATGCCCAGCACCCGGTTTCCGTCGGTGCCCGTGAAGATCCGGGCCCTGGCCTGGATATCCAGCTTTTCCAGAGGACGGCCTT
>JAJTBC010000300.1 GCA_021287085.1 Bacillota bacterium
CCATGCCGAAGCCTACGCCTGGGGTTTTCGCGTGTTCCGCACCCACACCCTGCCCGAACCCCTCGTGCGCCCCGCGCGGCCCGACGATGCCAAGGCCATCGCCGCCGTGCATCTGACCTCGTGGCGAGTGGCCTACCGCGGAGTGCTGCTGAACACCTTCCTGGAATCCCTGTCCCTGGAAGGCAAGATCGCCCTGGCCCAGCACGCCCTGGAGGAAGGCCAGAACTCCCGCCATCGGCTGCGCGTCCTGGATCAGGGCGGGCGCATCCTGGGCTTCTGCGTTTCGGGCCCCAGCCTGCCGCCCAAGGGCGAAGTCTTCGCCCTCTACGTGCATCCTTCCCGCTGGCGACAGGGGTTGGGGCGCCAACTGCTCATGGAATCCGTGGAAGCCATGCGAGCGGCGGGCTTCCCCACGGGCTCCCTCTGGGTGCTGGAGCATAACGAGCGCGCCCGCGGCTTCTACGAAAAGCTGGGGTGGCAGCGCAGCGGCGGGGTGCGCCACCTTTGGCAAGGCGGCATCATCCTGCGCGAACTGGAATACGTGCTTCCCCTCTCCTGAAAGGCTCCCATGGCGAATTTGCGGTATTTCGGAACGGACGGCGTGCGGGGAAAAGCGCTCGCCTCGCCCCTCACCCTCGCGGAAACCGCACGTTGGGGCCAGGCCTGGAGCCGAGTGGCCCAGGCCCGAGGCATCCGGGAACTGGTGATCGGGTGGGATTCGCGCCTCAGTTCCGAGCCCTTGGCCCAGGCCTTTCTGCAGGGATTGGGCGACGGGCTACACGCGGAAGTGCTGGGCCTGGTGCCCACTCCTGCCGTGGCGTGGGTGACGCAACGCCGACCCCAGGCCTGGGGCCTCATGATCAGCGCCAGCCACAATCCCCCGGAAGACAACGGACTCAAGGGCTTCAATCATCTGGGCGAAAAACTTTCCGAAGAGGATGAAGCCGCCGTGGAAGCGGCTTTCGAGGCGGCTCCTGAGATAAAGACGGGCGCCCGTTCCCTGGAAGCCGACGCCCAGGAAGTGGAAGCCTATCTGACCCATCTACAAGGCCTGGAGCTGCCTTCGTCCTTTCCCATCGTGGTGGACTGCGCCCATGGGGCCACCGCGCCGTGGGCGCCGCGCCTGTTGCGGGGCGCCGTGCAATGGATGGGCACTCCGGCGGATGGCGCGCGCATCAACGTGGGCGTGGGCTCCACGCACATGGAAGCGCTCAAGGCCAGGGTGCGCGAAAGCGGCGCCGCAGCGGGCATCGCCTTCGACGGCGATGGGGACCGCTGCCTCTTCGTGGATGACCAGGGCCAGGAAGTGGATGGCGATCAGTTGATGTGGCTGTTGGCCCAGGACCGCCATGCCCAGGGGCTTCCGCTGCCCGGCGTGGTGGGCACGCTCATGACCAACGGAGGGCTGGAGGAAGCTCTCCGAGCCTTGAATCTTCCCCTGGTTCGCACAGCCGTGGGCGACAAGTTCATGCTGCGGGAACTGGGCCGGCGCGGCTGGGATCTGGCGGCAGAGGCCTCGGGACACGTGATCCAGAAGCATCTCGGTCCCTCCGGGGACGGACTCGCCACCGCCCTGGAAGCCCTGCGCGTGCTGCTGCGCCGTGCGCCGGAAACCCGCTGGACCTGGCGCTTCCGCCCTTGGCCCCTCAGGCTGCTGAACCTCGTGGCCCAGGAGCGCCGTCCAGTTGAGGCCTGCACGCGCCTTACGGCCGCCATGGCTGCGCTCGAAGCACGCCACGGCGAGGCGCTGCGGCTGGTGGTGCGATGGTCCGGCACGGAACCCAAGCTGCGCCTCATGGTGGAAGCCCGGGAAGCGGCACTCATGGAAGAGGCTCTCGCGGAGTTGGAGAAAGCCGCCAAGGCTGATCTGGGCATGGTTTGAGGCGGATCTGAACCCCTTCTCTTTAGTTTGACATCCCTTCAGATTCATCCACTCTAGTTCTGGGAGCTTTCCTTGGTTACTCGGCTTGGTGTCAACATCGATCATGTCGCCACCCTGCGGCAGGCCCGCTCAGGCCATGAGCCGGAGCCTGTGGCAGCCGGACTTATGGCGCAAAGCGCTGGTGCGCATGGCATCACCGTGCATCTGCGGGCCGACCGTCGGCACATCCAGGAACGGGACATTCGCCTGCTGCGTGAGGTGCTGGTGGTGCCCCTCAACGTGGAATGCGCCGCCACGGTGGATGCCCTGGAAGCCATCATTCCCCTCAAGCCCCATTGGGTCACGCTGGTGCCCGAAACTCGGGAAGAGCTGACCACCCAGGGAGGCCTCGACGCCATCTTCCTGCAGACCTCCCTGAAGTCGGTGATCCGCGAGCTGCGCGCTTCGGATATCCACGTGAGCCTCTTCATCGATCCCCAGCTCGATCAGGTAAAAATGGCTTCCCGTCTGGAAGCAGACGCGGTGGAGTTCAACACGGGCGTTTATGCGGATCTGCCCCTGGGCGCCGATCCCAGCGGGGAGCTTCAGCGCCTCAAGGAGTCCGCTCGGTTGGCAGAGCGCGTGGGGCTGAAGGTGCTGGCGGGGCACGGCCTCACTTTGCACAACGTCGGCCCCGTGGTGGCCATTCCCGAAATCACCGAGCTGAACATCGGCCATAGCATCGTCGGCCGCGCCGTGCTGGTGGGCCTCGAAGCGGCGGTGAAGGAGATGCTCGCCGCCATGAACCAGGGTCGGGCATGAGCAATCTGCGCGGGGATCTCCAGAGCATTTCGTTGACGGATGTCATCCAGCTTCTGAACGTGAACCGCAAGACAGGCAAGCTCTACGTCATCAACGCCAAGCGTGCGGGCACACTCTTCGTGTCCCAGGGCGATGTGATCCACGCGGAAATCTCCGGCATCACGGGGGAAACCGCCGCTTTCGAGATCCTCGAATGGGACCAGGGCGAGTTCGAATTCGCAGCCATGGCCCTGAGAGTGCCCACCACCATTCGCCGCACCTCCCAGGATCTGCTCATGGAGGCGGCTCGCACGGCCGATTCCCGCAAGCGCTACCGCGCGGTGTTCCCCCATCCCAACGCCGTGCCCTGGACTTCGGTCAAGGAACCCTACCTCACCCAGGATCTCAAGCTCTACCCCGAGAACCGGAAAGTGATCCCGTACCTGGACGGCTTCCGGGATTTCACGGAACTTCAGGCCGTTTCGGGCGTGGGCGAGATCGCTGTGATGCAGACCTGCCTGATGCTCAAGGAGGCCGGTCGCCTGAAGGTGGTGGTTCCCGCCGTTTCGGCCACCACGTCCGTGCTCAAGACCGGTTTCTTCCGCAAAGCCGATCATGTAGAGCTTTCCGTCACCCTTGAATCCATCTGGCGTATGATGGGGCCGTACCATGACCACCCCATCACCCGCGTGCGCATCGAATGGCCCGGGGGGCCTGCCGTTTCCTCCGTTCAGTTCGTGGCGGGCCAGGGAGATCAGATGCTGGCGATCCCGAAAGAACTCATGCAGGCCTGGCATCTTTCCGAAGGAAAACAAGTGACCGTGCGTCCTGCGCCTTGAACCGGAGCCCCCGATGGAAGACACGCTGCATTCCGAATCCACCTCCCCTGATTCCGCCCTCCCCTCGGCGAACGTTCAGGCTCAGGATCTGGACGCTCCGGAATCGCTGGAACCAGGATCCCTGGTGCGGGAATTCCAGGAGCGCAACGAGAACCTCGATGCCCGCCTGGATTCGCTGCAAAGCCTGATCCAGGAGATCCGCGACGAGATCCAGAACAATTCCACCAAGAGCCTCTCCAGGTTGGCCTCGGCCGCGGAAGACATGGCCAACGGCCGGGTGTACCAGCGCATTGACATGGAAGCCAAGGGCGAGCTGGGCGCCCTGGTCAAGAGCCTCAACACCACCCTGCACAACCTCCAGCAGCTGGATTCCTCCATCAAGGAGCAGAGCACCCAGGTGCCTGAGCTGGCGGCCCAGCTCGACGCCATTACCGCCGATACGGAAACGGCCACCCAGTCCGTGATGAATCGTCTCGATACCCTCATGAACGCCGGGGAAGAGGCCGGAAAGGCTCTCAAGACCGCCCTGGCGGCCATGGAACAGCGGGAGGCCGCTCATCTACGGCTCCAGGCCCGTCTGGACGAGTTCATGGCCCGCGCCGCTCATGAGGATCCCGCCCGGGTGGCCCAGGAAGTGCTGGATTTCCTCTTCGAGCATCAGGTCACCACCCAATTGCCTCCAGTGGACGCCCAATCGGTTCAGGCGCACCTCACCACCATTTCCGACGAGGCCTTCGAGATCCTGAACACCCTTCAGTTCCAGGACATCACTCGGCAGAAAGTGGAAAAGGTCGTGATGCTCCTCAAGCAGTTCCAAAGCGGGCTGCAGCGACTCCTGCACATCTTCAAGATCGAAGGGCAGGAGGACGACTCGGGGGAAACGGTGTTCGAGCACCGCACCGTGGCGACCCAGGAGCATATCTTCGAAACCACCCTGGAAACGGATCAGAACAAGCAATCCGTGGACGACATCATCGCCCAGTTCAAGAAGAACCAGGGGTAGGCAGCCCGATCAGTTTCCCAGCAATTCTCCGATGCCTCGGAAGCCCTCCACCTCATCGCAGATGGCCTTGAGGGCCATGGTGATGGGGATGCCCAGCAGCAGCCCCCACACGCCCCAGAGCCAGCCCCAGGCCAGTACGGAAACGAACACGGTCACCGTGTTCAGGGTGCTGACCTTGCTCGTCAAAAGTGGGACCAGCAGCTGGCCGATGAGGGTGTGGATGCCCACGGAAGAGATCAGCACGGCCATGGGCACGCCGAAGGTGCCGAACTGCACGAAAGCCATGAACGTGGCCAGGGCCGTCGCCACCAGGGCGCCGATGTAGGGCACCATGTGCAGCACGGCGGTGACGATGCCCCACATCAGGGGCTTGTCCACGCCAAGGAAGGCGTAGGTGACGCCTACGGCCAAGCCCGCCAGAACGCTAGAACCGATCTGGATCAAAAGATAGCGCTGCACCTGGGTGGAGATATCCTCCAGCATCTTCCGGGTGCTCCGCTCGCGCTCAGGGTCGGTGCCGAAGATGCCAATCAGCTTGCGGCGAAAAAGATCTCCCGACATCGGAAGGAAAAGCAGCAGGAAGGTCACCGTGCCCACCTGTCCGGTGAAGCTGGCGAGGCCC
>JAJTBC010000312.1 GCA_021287085.1 Bacillota bacterium
GATGCGCGAAATAGTGGGCTTCCACGGACATGCTCGCGGGATCGCGTTCGATCAGTCGCCCCTCGTGGAGCAGCAGAGTCCGGGTGGCGATGGGTTCCACCAGGGCCAGGGAGTGGGACGTAAAGAAGATGGTGCGACCGCGCTGGCACAGGGCGCGCAACAGGCCTTGCAGCGCCTTGGAGAAGGCGGGGTCCAGGCCTTCAAAGGGTTCATCGAGGAAGAGCAGATCGGGATCGTGCAACAGCGCCAACGCCAGCGCCGTTTTTTTTCGCATGCCGTGGGAGCACTGGCTGGCGAAGCGATGACGGGCTTCCAGGAGGTCCAAGGCCTGCAGCAACGATTCGGCCCGGTCGCGGGTTTCCCCGAGGCTCAGGCCATAGAGGGGGCCGCTCAGATGGAGGTGTTCCTCCACGGTCAGGTGATCGAAGAGGCCCAGACTTTCCGGCACCACGCCCATCCGCGACTTGAGGGCGGGTAAATGAGAGAACAACTCGAGGCCGAGCAGATGGATGCGACCGGAAGTAGGGCTTATGGAACCCGTCAGCATGCCCAGGGTGGTGGATTTCCCGGCGCCATTGGGGCCCAGCAGGGCGCAGAGGCTTCCGGTCGATAACTCAAGGTCCACTCCCCGGATTACGATGCTTTTCCCATAGCTTTTGGTGAGCCCCTGGCAGCACAGGGCGAGAGATGGGGAGGAAAGCATGGTGGGCGATGGCTCCGGTTTTCTGGCGCGAAATCATGATAGCCCGATCATGAGGTCCGCCCTTTGTGACAAAGTAGAAAGCGGAGCCCTCTAAGTTCATGCCCCTTCCTCTTCATTCCAAATGGAGACTCTCTATGCAATTTCGCCATCCTTGGAGATGGGGGCTGTTGGTATTATTGGTTTGCCTTGGTTTGACACTATGGGTGTGGAACGTTTCATTGAAGGGGCAAGCTGATCGCGATCATCAGCGTCTCCAGCGCTTCGTCGGGCGCACCCACGTGAACCTGGAAACCCGCCTCGCCCATTACGAGGATCTCCTGCGAGGCGCGCAGGGCTTTTTTGCCAGCACGCGGGATGGCTGCAGTGCCGACGCTTGGGCTTCCTACGTGAAGGGGCTGGACGTGGACGATCGTTATCGAGAGATCGCCACCATGGGTTTCATTGCCCCCATGAGCCGCGCTGGTTATGCCCGGTATGAAAGAGAGCTTCAAGTGGCCCAGGGGCCTTGGCCCCCTCGGATCAAGCCCGAAGCCCTGACGCCCAGCCCTGAGCTTCACTACGTCATGGAGCTGTTCGAGCCGTTCCATCGCGATTGTGCGTTGAGGGGTCTCGACCTTGCGGCCTTTCCTGCCCTGAAAATGGCTCTGGAACGGGCCTGGAGGGGCGAGAGGCCGGTGCTGACGGGTCGGATCGATCTGGGCACCACCAGTGGACCCGTTGGGGCCATCGCCCTTTTCGGGCCCGTGGCCTCCTGGAGGGATTCCTCCCCTTCCGCTTTGCCTGCGGGATGGGCCGCCGTTGGCGTTCGCCTTGGACCCATGTTCGAGGACATTCTCCGGGTGGAGGACCGCGGTGTATCCCTGAGCGTGGTCGATGTTTCAAAGGGGGGCGGGTGCCCTATCTACATCTCTGAGGATTGGCCCAAGAACGCCGCTCCCGTGCACGTGGAAGTCCTGCCCATCCTGGATCGTACCTGGGAATTGCGCTACACCTTCAATCCCTCCTTCTATCGGGTGGCAGGGCGCAGCCAGTCCAGCCTATTCCTGGGCGCGGGGCTGGTCATCAGCTTCTCCCTGGGCGTGCTGGCCTGGTCCCTGGCGGGTACCCGCAAGCGGGCCGTGGATCTGGCCCAGCAGATGAGTGCCTCGCTGAGAGAAGCGCTTGAGCGGAATCGCAGCCACCTTGCCTACAGTCCCCTGGCGGTCATCGAAACCGATGCTCAAGGCCGGGTGCGTGAATGGAATCCTAGCGCCGAGCGCATTTTTGGATGGAATCGATCTGAAGTGGTGGGCGGCCTTTTCGATTTCGTCGTGTCATTCGAATGGATCATCGACGTGATCGAAGGTCGCGTGGACATCGAGCATGGCCAGGTTCTGGTGGAAGAAGCCATCACTCGACAGGGCCAAGCCATTATTTGCGAGTGGCATTGCGCTCCCTTGAAGGATGGGGAAGGGCAGCACCTGGGGGCCATCTTCCTGGCTCAGGACGTGACGGAGCGGTTGCAGAATGAAGAGAGTCTGAGGCAATCGCAGAAGCTGGAAAGCCTCGGCGTCCTGGCCGGGGGCATCGCCCACGATTTCAACAATCTGCTTTCTGCCGTCATGGGCAATGCCGAATTGGCCAAGGGCCATCTCAATCAGGGCGATCGGTCCATGGTGGAAACCAGCATGGATCGCATCGTGAGCGCCTCCCAGCGGGGCGCGGATCTGTCCCGTCAGCTTCTGGCCTACACGGGCAAGGCGCCCTTCCAAGTGAAGCCATTGGATTTCAACGACCTCATTCGGGATATGAGTACGCTGCTGTCGGTGTCCATCTCCAAGAAAGTGGAGTTGATGCTTGAGCTGCAGGAGGATCTTTCCCCAGTCAACGGCGATGGTGGCCAATTGCAGCAGGTCATCATGAATCTCGTCATCAACGCTTCCGAGGCCATGGGGGAAGGTTCCGGCCATGTCACCCTGCGAACCCGGATGCGGGAACTGAAAGCGCCTGAAATCGCGGCCAGTTGGGCAGGGCAGGCCCTGGCGCCAGGCTCCTTCGTGGAATTCCAGGTGAAGGATGACGGGTGCGGCATGGACTCCGCCACCCTGCGTCGCATTTTCGATCCCTTCTTCACCACCAAGTTCACAGGGCGCGGATTGGGCCTATCGGCGCTGGTGGGCATCGTTCGTGCCCACGAGGGAGGCTTCAAGGTAGAAAGCTCTCCGGGCGTGGGAACCACGTTCACGATCCTCCTTCCCGCCGGAGCGATGCTGCCAAAGGATACGCAGGTGGCGGATCTGTGCGAAGAGGAGCCGACCGTCACAGGCACCATCCTGGTGGTGGATGACGAAATGGAGTTGCGGGAGTTGCTGCGCAGTTCCTTGGAGAGCATGGGTTTTCAAGTGCTCGAAGCCCAGGATGGGCTCGAAGCCTTGGCGCTGACCAAGGAACATGCCGATCTGATCCGGCTCGTCGTGTTGGACATGACCATGCCACGCATGGATGGCGTGGAGACCTTGCGCCATCTTCGAGCGATCAAGCCCCATCTGAAGGTCATCCTGAGCAGCGGCTACAGCGAGTTCCAAGCGCAAGACTCCCTGAAGGAAAACGCCCCCGACGCCTTCCTGCAGAAACCCTTCCGCTTGCGGGAACTCGTCCAACTGGTGCAGCGGATGCTGGCTGAATAGAAGGGGAGCTCCCATTTCATGGGAGCTTCGAGACGGCAACCGCTCTTCTAGAGCCAGCGCTGAAGGCGTGTTCGGACCTCCTCGACGCCCAACAGCCAAAGGGTGTCGAAGATGGGCGGGCTCACGGGCTGGCCGCAGAGAGCCACGCGCAGGGCCTGGGCGAGATCCTTGAGCTTGAGGCCCTGGGTCTCCAGGATGCCGTTGAAGGCCGTCTGAAGCGCATCGTGTTCGTAATCGTGCAGCGACGCGACCTCGCGCAGGGCAGGCTTTACGGCGGCCGTCATGAATTTCTCCACGGCCTTTTCGTCGAAGCTCTCAGGAGCCTGCCAGCAGAAGGCCAGAGCCTGGGCCATTTCCTTCAGGCTTTTGCCTTTCTGTGTTGCCTGGATGGCCACGCGCTTCCAGTCTTCGGATTTGTTCTTCCAAGCGTCGGGCATGAAATGCGCGAGATGGGGTTCCAACTCTTGCCAAGAAGCACGCTGAATGAGTTTCTGGTTCATCCAGACCAGCTTGTCCATGTCGAAGCGGGCCGGGCTTTTCTGGATGTCCTTGAGATCGAACAGCTCGATCATCTGGGCGTCGGTGAGCAGTTCCTCCTCGGCGCTTTCCGGGGCCTGACCATCCACCTTGGGCGTCCAGCTGAGGCGAGCCAGTGCGAGGCGCACCGCGGCAGGAAGAAAACCCATCTCCTGGTATTCGGTGATGCTGGTGGCGCCGTGGCGCTTGCTGAGCTTGGCGCCGTCCTTGCCGAGAATCATGGGCACGTGGCCGAACTGCGGCTGTTCGAAGCCCATGGCGTGGTACAGCGCGAGCTGCTTGGGCGTGTTGGAAACGTGATCGTCGCCGCGCAGCACGTGGGACACATTCATGCCGGTGTCGTCCACCACCACGCAGAAGTTGTAGGTCGGCACACCGATCTGACCCTTCTCGCCAGTACGGGCGATGATCCAGTCGTCGAGGCTTTCAGCGGGGAAGGCCAGCCGTCCCTTGATGAGATCGGTCCAGGCGATGGCGCCTTCGTCGAGCCACGTTTCATGGCCTTCGGGCATGGCGAGACGCACGGCGAAGGGCTCGCTGGCGTCGTGCTGCTTGTGGCGACAGCCGTTGCCCGCATCGTGGCCACGGCCGTATTGGAAGGGCACACCTTTGGCTTCCACCGTGGCGCGGCGAGCGTCCAGGTCTTCCTTGGTGCAGCGGCAGCGATAAGCCTTCCCTTCCGACAGCAGCTTTTCCACGGCGGGCTTGTAATGGCTTTCCATGCGCTGCATCTGGCGGTAGGGGCCATGCTCGCCGATCCACGCTGTGGGATCGCCGGGCACGGGGCCCTCGTCCCAGGTGAGGCCGCAC
Organism: Bacillota bacterium; assembly: GCA_021287085.1. Lineage (GTDB taxonomy): Bacteria > Acidobacteriota > Holophagae > Holophagales > Holophagaceae > JAYREN01. The sequence goes on from JAJTBC010000312.1 coordinate 4,717, forward strand.
CACGCCATGCCTTCCTCGATGATGCGAATGTTGTCGTCGGTGCTGCGGGAGAGATCCGTATCCTCGATACGGAGGATGAACCGACCGCCGTGCTTGCGCGCAAAGAGCCAGCAGAACAGCGCCGTGCGAACGCCGCCGATATGGAGCATGCCGGTGGGTGAAGGCGCGAAACGAGTGACGATGGGACGGGACATGGAAACCTCGAAGCTTCCAGTGTGCCCTGACTCCGACCGATTCGCTTACTTCAGATAAAGCTTCAGCTTGATCTCCACGGGGCCATCGCCGGTGAAGAGGCTGCGATCCAGCACCACCGGAACTTCCACCACGCTGTGATGGGGAGGCTGGGTTTCGGCGTCGGACAGATCCTCGATCTCCTCGGTCTCTTCGAGCATCTCCTGGGTGCTCAGTTCCTCCACCTCCAGGGGATGGGCAGGGGCCTTCGTCGCTGCATTCGGAGGGGCGGATGGCAGGGAAAGATCCTGCTCGGAGGGCTCGCCGCCGTATTTTTCGGTGAGCTGCTTCAGCACGAGGCGGGCGATGCCCGTGAGCGTATCCCGCACCCCTTCGCCCTGAACGGCGCTGGACTCGAAGGTCGGAGCCTTGAACAGGTTCACTTCCCGCTCCAGCAGATCCACGGGCAGCGCCGTGGGCGTGTCCCGCTTGTTCCACTGGATGACGTGGGGAATGTGCTCCAGTTCCACGCCCTGCTCGCGCAAGTTCTCGATGAGATTCTGGAAACTCTCCTTGTTGCTATCCAGCGCATGGGCCTGGGAATCGGCCACGAACACCACGCCATCAGCCCCGCGCAGCACCAGTTTGCGGGTGGCATCGTAGAACACCTGGCCTGGCACCGTGTACAGCTGGATACGCGTCTTCATGCCGCGAATGGTGCCGATCTCGATGGGAAGGAAATCGAAGAACAGCGTGCGGTCCGTCTGCGTCGCCAGGGAGAGCATCTTGCCACGCCCATCGTGGGGCAGCGAATCGTAGATGAACTGGAGGTTGGTGGTCTTGCCGCACAGGCCGGGGCCGTAATAGACGATCTTGGCCGTCAGTTCCTTCGTCGTCGCATTGAAGAGAACCATGGATCCTCCACATAGGCCTGCCCTGCCAGAGTGCCCTTGGAGCCAGGCCGGGTCAAGGCGAGGATCGCTCGGCCTTCGCGCCGCCGCTCTACTCGAAGGTCAGCACTTCGGTTTCTTCGCGGTACGCAAAGAGTTCTCCGAAGCGGCCCCACGCCACGAGCGTGCCGAAGGTCTCCTCGGCGTCCTCCATGGGCAGGCGCTGCGCGATTTCGTGAAGCAGCTCTTCCTTGGGCAGTTCGCCTTCGCGCAGTTGCATCATCTCCCGCACTACGCGGAAGAGTCTGAGCTGAAGAAGCTGGGCGCGCCAGATGTCCTTGCGCTTGTCCATGTCGGCGGCCATGAAACGCAGGCCGATGGGCGTGAAGGTGAGGCCGCGCTTGGGGGTATCGACGAAATCCAGCATTTCCGCGGCCTTGGCGGTGGTCAGCACCGATTCGAAGGGCACGTGGGTCTGAGTGGCCACCTGGAAGATGTCGCAGCTGCCGCCCTGGGCCTCGAGGAATTCGAGCAGGCCCATGATGTCGGGGCCGGCCACATGGGGCAGGGGCTCGATGACTTCGGGCACCCTGCCCGGCACCGGCGCGGTCACTTCCACGTCCGGCAGTTCGGCGGAGGTGATGATGTCATGCACGCGATCCACCAGCTGGAGGAACTCGGGCGCGCGGCTGTCCCTGGGCCTTGGCAGAGGGATGGGCACGATGGCGCGCACATGAGAGGGATTGCCTGACAGGATCACGATGCGGTCGGCCATGAGCACCGCTTCGCGAATGGAATGGCTCACCAGCACGATGCTGTTGGGATTGCGTTCGGCATCCTGCCAGATGTCGAGGAGTTCGGCGCGCAGCGCTTCGGCGGTGAGGGCGTCCACCTGGCTGAAGGGCTCGTCCATGACCAGCACTTCGGGATCCACGGCCAAAGCGCGGGCCACGCCCACCCGCTGCTTGAAGCCTCTGGAAAGCTCGCGGGGATAGGCTTCTTCAAAGCCTTCGAGGCCCACTTTGCTGATGGCCTGGTGGGCTTTCTCCTTCACCTCGTCCTCGGGCAGATCCCGTGCCCGCAACACCACGCGCACGTTCTCTTCCACGGTCATCCATGGGTAGAGCGCGAAATCCTGAAAAACCATGGCGACGCCGGGGTTGAGGCCCACCAGCTTGTTGCGGTGATAGCGGATCTCCCCAGCCGAGGGAGGTTCCAATCCTGCCAGGAGCCGCAACAGCGTGGATTTCCCGCCGCCGCTGGGCCCGAGGATGCAGAGGATCTCGTCCTGCAGCACCTTGAGGTTGATGTCCTCCAGCACGCGATTGTCCTTGCCGCGAGAGCCGGGAAAGTGCTTTTGCACGCTGCGGAGTTCACAGATGGGAGCACTCATGGGGATCTCCTAGCGGTTTACGGAGTACCGGGTTTCGGCCAGCCGGTACAGGGGCGCCCAGACCAGTCGATTGAAGAGCACCACCAGGAAGGCCATGAGCAGTGCGCTGGCGGCCAGCAGCGGAATGTTGCCCTCGTCGGCGGACTGGGTGACGATGGCGCCCAGGCCGAAGGTTTGGAGCGTCTGGCCACCGATCTGCACGATCTCGGTGATGATACTGGCGTTCCACGCGCCGCCGGTGGCCGTCACCCAGCCCGTGACCAGGAAGGGGAACACGGCCGGGAAATAGAGTTTCCACGCGGTTTTCCATAGACCGAAGCGGTAGGCTCTGGCGACTTCGCGCAGATTGGTGGGCACGGATTGGGCGCCTGCGATGATGTTGAAAAGCAGGTACCACTGCGTGGAAAGGGCCATGAGCAGGATGCTGCTGGCGAAGAGGCTCACGCCCACTTTCTTGAGGGCGACGATGAGGGCCACGAAGAGAAGGCTCGAGGGGAAGCTGGCCACCACCTGCACCACGGGCTGCAGGCGACGGCTCCAGGAGGGCGACAGGCCGATCCAGAGACCCACGGGCAGCGTCCAGCACGTGGCCAGCGCGGTGGAGGCCAGCACGCGGCCCAGTGAGGCGCCGCCAGCCTTCATAAGCCGCATCCATTCGGTCCCGGACACGTGGCCCAACAGGCCGACCAGCTTGAAACCCCCGAAAACCAGTGCCAGGAGCATGAGCGTCAACATCAAACTGCCGATCAGCCGACGCACCATGGGGTTTTCCATGGGCTTTTCCACGGGGGCCGTGGGCCTGGGTTGGCGAGCGGGCACGAGGTTTGACACGGTCTTGCGGATGCGCCTCCAAAGCGCGCTGCGGCGCAGCAGGCGCAACACCCAGCTTCGGGATTTCTCCACCCGCACGCCGTCGTCCATCTGGAACCGCTGGCTCCAGGCGACCACGGGCTTCCATACCAGCTGGTCGAGGAGGATCACCAAGGTGAGCATGGCGAGGATGGCGTAGATTTCAGCACGACCATGGCCCTGTTCCACCGCGGCGCTCATGTAGGCGCCCAGGCCGGGCAGGCGGAAGTCGCGGCTGCCCAGCTTGAAGGCTTCGGCGGCCATGAGGAAGAACCACCCGTTGGCCACGCTCACCATGGAATTCCAGACCAGTCCCGGCGCAGCGTATGGCAGTTCCACCCACCGCAGACGCTGGATCCAGCTCATGCCGAAGCTGCGGGAGACCTCATCCAGTTCTGGAGGCAGCGTCTTCAAGCTCTGGTAGAAGCTGAAGGCCATGTTCCAGGCCTGGCAGGTGACGATGAGGATGACGGCGGAAAGCTCGATGCCCACGTTGTTGTGGGGGAACAGCCCCACCATGGCCAGCAGCACCACGGGCATGAAGGCCAGCAGCGGCACGCTCTGGAGGATATCGAGGATGGGGATGAGAATCCGCTCGGCCCAGGCATCCCGGGCGGCCCAATAGGCCACCACCAGGGTGAAGGCCGCAGAAATGGCATAGGCCACTGCGGCTCGCGCAAAGCTGAGCAAGGCATATTTGGGCAGGGCCAAAGGCGAAAGATCGATCTCCACCTTGGGACGTTGCAGCACGGTCCATTCCCTGGCCACCAGCACCAGTCCCATCACCAGCCCGGCGAGACCCAGCAGCACCACGGCGTCCACCCACCGCCGCTTGCGCGCGTGGGGCCCACCCAGCAGGCTGCTGGCCTGCCCCCATGCGCGTGTAAGGAATTGATTGATCATGGCGGTTCCAAAGGCAGGACGGTGGAGCCCGTTCGTGCGGGAGTGGCGGTTCGATGTGCCTCGATGAAACGATTTCACCATCAAGCGCAGGGAATACCAAGCTGCATGTGCGCGTTCGTCATGATCGAGCTACCTACGGCGCATTACGAGGTTTTGACCCGCGCTCCACTCCTGGTCACACTACAGGCATCCATTCGTTTTTTCAGGAGTTCGGAGTGACGGCGGGATCGTCGATTCAGCGAGACAGCCAGATCGTGGGCATGGCCCTGCTGCGTGGGCTGCTCGACGAAGCCGCGCTGCACCACGCATTCGAGCTGGGCGGGAATCTTCTGGAGGCGCTGAAGGCCCAAGGCAGTCTCGACGACGACGATGTGCGGGATCTGGCGGGCTTGGTGGACGAGGAAAAAACCATCGGGCTGGGCACCTCCGATCTGGAGGAACGAACTCAGCAGGAATTGCAGCTCCTGGTGGAAGGCCGAGGCCTTTGGGATAGCCTGCCCCAGTTTCCTTCTTCCGAGGATGATGGCGCTGCGAAGCAGGTGCTCAAGGTGCTTTCACTGCCTTCCTGGAAGCAGTACCGGGCCCTGCGCTTCATTGCCGAAGGCGGCATGGGCCGTGTGTTCAAGGCCTTTGATCCTCGCCTGAATCGCATGGTGGCGCTCAAGTTTCTTCGGCGGGATGGCCAGGAATCCCATGCCCGATTCATGTTGGAGGCTCAAAGCCAGGCCAAGGTCGAGCATCCCAACATCTGCCGCGTGTACGAAGTGGGGGAATGGCAGCAGCAGTGCTACATCGCCATGCAGTTCATTCCTGGTGAAACCCTCGATGCCATGGCGCCGAAGTTGAGTCTGGAGCAGCGGGCGCAGGTCATGGAAATCGTGGCCGAGGCCGTCCACGCGGCCCATCATCACGGCCTCATCCATCGGGATCTGAAACCGGTGAACATCCTGGTGCAGATGGAGGAGCGCGGGCCGAAGCCCACCATTCTCGACTTCGGGCTGGCCAAAGGCCTGGAGGAAACGGGATTCACCCTGCAAGGGCAAGTGGTGGGCACCACCCACTACATGGCCCCGGAACAGGCCGTGGGGGATCATGCCCAGGTGGGGCGTCGCACCGACGTGTACGGCCTGGGGGCCACGCTTCACAAGGTGCTCACGGGCCAGGCACCCTTCGCTGAATACAACGGTCTGGAAGCTTTGCGCTGCACCTTGGAGAAGGAACTGCCCAGCCTATGTCGGCTCGTGCCCGATCTCCCGGAGGATCTCGACACCATCACGCGCAAGTGCCTGGAGAAGGATCCTGCCAGGCGCTACGAAAGCGCCCTGGCCGTGGCGGAAGACCTGCGGCGCTGGCGGGAGGGAGAGCCGATCCTGGCGCATCGGCCGACGCTGCGCTACCGCCTGGGCAAATGGGTGCGCAAGCATCGCCTGCTGGTGGCCACGGCCCTGGTTGTGCTGGTGGCAATGCTCGGACTGGGGGCCTACGCGGGCGGGTTGACCCGCAGCGCCCGGGCCCAGGCTCGTCATGCCCAGCATTTCGGCCAGGAGGCTGAACGCATCGAGGCGTTGCTGCGTTATGCCCACCTCGCGCCTCGCCACGATATCCGTCCCGAGCTCACCCAAGTGAAAGGTCGTTTGGAGGCCATGCAACGGGAGGCCCAAAGCGCGGGGCGCAAGGCGCAGGCCCCCGCTGCGTACGCCATGGGCCGCGCCTACCTCGCCCTGGGAGATGCGGCTCGTGCCAAGACCCATCTGGAAAGAGCCTGGAATGAAGGTTATCGCAGCCCCGATCTCTCCCTCGCCCTGGGGCGTGCCCTGGCCATGAATTATCGCGAGGCTTTGGATATGGCCGGAGCACTTCCCACCAAAGAAGCCCGCGAAGCTCGTGAAAAGGAGCTGAGCCATCAACTGCGCGATCCCGCCTTGGCCTTGCTGAGGGAAGGGGCTTCAGCCTCGCTGGAGGCCCCTGCCTTCTACGAAGCCCTGCTAGCGGCCATGGAACAGCGCTGGATCGATGTGGAAACCCTGGCCGATGAGGCTCTGAAGCGCACGCCTTGGCTCTTTGAAGCCGCCGCGTTGAAGGGACAAGCCTTCCTGGCCAGGGCCAAGGCCCATGGGGATCCTGTCCAGGTGTTCGCTCTGCTGGATGAGGCCGAAGCCGCCTTGGCCCAGGCCCGAACCCTCGGGCCCAGTGATCCCACCGTGGCCATTCTGGAAGTGCGGGCCTTGGCTCAGCGGGTCCAACTGGAACGCCAAGCCGGACGTTCCGCCGATGGCACCTTGGCGAACTGCCGCGAGGCCGTGGGCCGCGCCCAGGAAATCCGTCCGGACGGTGGCGAAGCTCTGGCCCTGCTGGCCCAGGCTCTGGGCGTGGGGATCGACTACGGCAAGGCAGATGTGGATTGGAAAGCCCTGCTGGAAATAGGTCACCTCACGGAAAAGGCCATGGAGCTGGAACCGGAGCATCCGACGGTGTTGCTCGCGCGTCTGAAGGCCATGCAGTCGGTGAGCTACAGAGAGCGAGGCAAGGGCGGCGATTTTGCCATGCCTGCTTTTGATAAGGCTCTCGCGCTTGCCTACCGCGGCCAGAGTCTTCATCCCCAGAATCCGCTGTTCCCGCTCCAGATCATGGAAATCTGCTCCCAGAAGCTCATTTCGGAAAGCAATAGTGGGCAATCGCCCTGGGCCACCTTTGAAGAAGGTCTGAAGGTTGCTTTGGACCTGCGACGTCGGTATCCCGAATTGCCTGATGCCTTCCGACGCATCGTGTGCTTGTGGATCGAACGGGCCGAGCATGAGCGTACCCATGGTCTGGATCCCCGGCCTTCCCTGGAGATCGCCCAGAGCGCGGCGAACGAGGGACTGTCCATCGGCATGCCCAGGTGGATGCTGGCTTCGCTCCTAGGCGATATTCATCTCATTCGAGGCCAGTATCTGCAGGCTCTTGAAAGCGGAGGGGACGAGGAATTCCGCCAATCCATGGCCAGTTATGGGTATCGGGACGATCAAGGCTGGCGAGGCACTCGAACGGCCGAATCGAGCTCCACAGAGGCCTTGCTGGCACTGACCAAGGCCCGGATGGGGCGGGGCGAAGACTGCGGTTCCACCTTGGAACAGGCGGAGAGACTTCTGGGCAGGGCCGATTACAAGGAAATGGGGTACACGCTTGCAATGTGGGGACGATTGGCTCATTTGAAGGCCTGTCGAGCCTTGGCCCAGGGAAGTGATCCCAGACCCCATTGGGCCGAGGCTTCCCGCTGGTTCCAGAAGGCCTTGGGGCAAGGGAAATACACCTTCTTCTGGGTGGATTGGGCCGAGGCCGCTTCCCAGGCCTATGCTCACGGCGGTCAGGCCAGGGATAGGGCCGAAGCCATCAAAGCCATCCATCAGGCCCTGGCCCAGGATCCCACCAGGGCCGAGGCATGGCTATGGCTGGCCCTGCTGGAGCGCGAACGGGGGCATCGGGGCGACAAGAGCGCCGAAGCCCGCTCCGCTCACGCGCTCCACAAAGCCTTGATGCTGGATTCCAAACTGATTCGAACGGCGAAGCAAGTGGGACTAGATCCCTAGCGGGGCGTCTCGTGAGAACTTCGATCGTGGAGAACGCACCTAGCATCACACTCGTTTCGGATCCCCCAAAAATCGATCAGGGCCAAGTCGTGATTTCGCATTCTGGTTTCTTGATCGCGATTCCAAGATCCTTGGACGCTTCTGTGGAACCCTTCATGGCGGTCATGGTCGTGGGCTGCAAGCGAGTTCGGATGTCCTTGGCCTTCTTCACATCCTTTTTGGCGTGCTCGTAGAAGTCCGCCAGCATGGTCCAGCCTTCCTGGTTCCAGAACAGGGCGCAATGTTTGGAGATATCCACCTGTTTGGTGTGTTCGCCCGTTTCATCCTGGTAGGTGACGGTGATGGAAACGATCTTGGCCATGCAATCTCCTTTCAGAACGCCCTTCAGGGGCGCGGTACCGCGCCGAGCAGGGCGCGGATCACATCGTCGGTATTCACGCCGTCCGCTTCGGCCTCGAAGGTCAGCAGCAGACGATGACGCAGCACATCGGGGGCCAGGCTGATCACATCATCGGGCAGCACGTGATCGCGGCCCTTCACCAAGGCGAGTGCTTTGGAGGCGCTTTGCAGCGAAAGGGAAGCTCGCGGGCTTGCGCCGCACCGCAGCAATTCCCGGCCCTTCCAGGCCTTGCCGTGATCGGGCCGCGTGGCCTGCACCAAGCGCACGATGTACTCGCGAATGGCATCGTCCAGCCGCACCCGAGCGGCCGACTGGCCGAGCTGCAGCACCGTGGCCGCATCCACCACCGGCTGCACGGCTTCCTCGCGGCCATCGGCCCGCCGGAGCACTTCCACCTCTTCCGAGGCGTTGGGGTACGTGATCTTCAGCTTGAACAAGAAGCGGTCCATCTGGGCTTCCGGCAGAGGGAAGGTGCCTTCCTGCTCCAATGGGTTCTGCGTAGCCAGCACCAGGAAGGGCTCGGGCAGGGGAAAGCTGTCTTCGCCTAACGTCACCTGGCGCTCTTCCATGGCTTCCAGCAAGGCCGCCTGCACTTTGCTGGGCGCGCGATTGATCTCGTCGGCCAGCAGCAGGTTCGCGAAGACCGGCCCTTTCTTGGGCGTGAACGTGAGGTTGCGGGGATCGAAGACCAGCGTGCCCACCACATCCGAAGGCAGCAGATCCGGCGTGAACTGGATGCGGCGGAAATCCATGCGGCTGGCATTGGCCAAGGTCTTGATGGTGCGCGTTTTCGCCAGCCCCGGCAGCCCTTCCAGCAGCACGTGCCCTCGGCACAGCAGGGCCAGCACCAGTCGTTCGAGCAGATGGGGCTGGCCCACGATCACCTTGCGGCATTCCCGCAACAGATCCTGAAGAGGTTGAAGGTGGGACGACGAAGCCTGGGTCATGGTGGATTCCGCAGAACCATCATGACGGAACTTCAACAGTGTCGCCAGGACAGGAGGTTAAAGCTGAAGGCGTCGAGGGACTTCAGGACGGGAATGGCGCTTGCGTTGGCTTCGGCCTCACCACTCCACCAAGGCTTCTCCTTGGCCGGTGATGACGGCCTGGAGGATCTTGCGGCTGGGCAGTTCCACGCGCACACGATCGCCCAGAACCCCCTGGCTGCGGGCCAGAGCGTCGGTGGCGATGGTGAGGGCTTCGAAGCGCACCTGAACCCGCACACGATCGCCGGTGGCCACCAAAGGAATGGGCTCGAAATCCGCCAGGGTCAGCATGCGCCCGGCGGCAGTGGCGTGGCGCAGGCGATGACCTTCCGGCAGGGTGCTGAGGGCGCCGGGCGGCGGGGTTCCTTCGAAGGGGACGGCCTCCACTTGGTCGTCCGTGGGCACGGCTCTGCGGTTCAACGCTCCTTTGGTGCGCAGCAGGGTGCCCGTCCAGCGGCCTTCCAGATCCACCCGCACGTTGCCTGCGGGACGGCCTTTGGACATCACCCGGAACACTACAAAGAAGGTGCCCGTGGGCTCGCGCTTGCTGAGGTGGGAAGGCTCGAACACCACCTGGTCTTCGGGCAGCTTGGGCAGGATGGGAGGTCGTAGCGCCTTGATCTGGTAGCTTCCGGGGCCACTTTGTACATGCCCTTCGGCATAGGCCACGGCTTCATGCTCAAGCCGCTGGGCCAAAGGCTCTTGGGCCAAGGCCGCACTGGCGACCAGGCCTGATGCCAGAGCAACGATCCAGAGGCGCATGGGACTACCGCTTGAGATTCGCCACCAGGGACAGCATGTCGTCCACGGTGCGGATGGTCTTGGAATTGGCCTCGTAGGCCCGTTCGCCGATGATCATGTTCACCATTTCCTCGGCCACATCCACATTGGAGATCTCCAGAAAGCCCTGCTGCACGGTGCCCAGGCCATCAAGCCCCGGCGTGCCTTCGATGGGTTCGCCGCTGGCCAGGGTGGGCGCCACGAGGTTGCGGCCCAGCATGTTCAGGCCCGCCGGATTGATGAACTTCACCAGCGTGATCTGGCCTACCTGCTGAGGCTGGTTCTGGCCCGGCTGCGTCACGCTCACGGTGCCATCGGGTGCGATCGTCACGCTCTGGGCATCCTGTGGCACGGTGATCTGAGGATCCAGGGCATAGCCGCTGGCATTCACGAGGTTGCCGTTCTGATCGAGGGTGAAGGCGCCATCCCGGGAATAGGCCTGGGTGCCGTCGGGCATGGTGACGCGGAAGAAGCCGTCCCCTTCGATGGCCATGTCGAAGCGGCCTTGGGTTGGGCGGAAATTGCCGGTCGAATATTGACGGACGATGCTCTGGAGTCGCGCCCCGTGCCCCAACTGGATGCCGGCGGGCAGCGTGGTGTTGGTGGAGCTGTTGGTGCCTGCCAGGTTCACGGTCTGGTACAGCAGGTCCTGGAACTCGGCGCGGGCGCGCTTGAAGCCGGTGGTGTTCACGTTGGCGAGATTGTTGGAAATGGTGTCCAGGTTGTGCTGCTGGACCGACATGCCTGCAGCGGCGGACCACATGGCGCGCATCATGATGAATTCCTCCAGATAGAGATGAATGTCCGAAAAAGGGTTAACGGGAATTGGCGATGTCGTTGATGCTGCGAGCATCCAGATCGTTGGTGAGGGTGGAAGCCACCTTGAGGCTCAGTTCGAACAGCCGGTTCAGGCGGATCATGTCCACCATGGTGCTGGCCATGTCCACGCTGCTTTGCTCCAGATGCCCCTGCACCACCGTGGCCGTGGCGGGAACTTCCTCCGCCCCCTTGGGATCAAAGCGGTTGGAGCCCATCCGGCTCAGGGCGGAGGGGTTGCGGTAGGCCTTCAATTCCAACTGCCCCAGTACCTGCGTTCCCTGGGACACGGTACCGTCCGAGGAGATGGCAAAGGCGCCCTTGGAGGGATCGATCTGGATGGTGCTGCCGTTTTTGCCTAGCACTGGTAGGGCATCCATGGTCTGAAGCAGGCCGTTGGCGCCCAGGCTGAACCGACCATCCCGCGTGGCCTGGGGCCCCTGGGGCGTCTGCACCATGAAGAAGGCATTGCCTTCCAGGGCCAGATCCAGATTCCGCCCCGTGGCCTTGGTGGGGCCCTGGGAGAAGTCCATGCCGCGCTGGGCCAGCACCGTACCGTTGTTCACCACTTTGGACAGCGGCAGATCCCGCTGGGCCTTGTTGAACACCGAGAAGAAGCTGCGCTCTGTCTTGTAGCCCACCGTGGCGCTGTTGGCCAGGTTGTTGGAGAGGGTCTCCAAGTGGAACGACCGAGCTTTGAGACTTCCGGCTGCGACGTAATAGGCAGGATCCATGTAGGCACCTCTGACCCGGTATCGCCAGAGCCATGCCAACAAGCGCAGGTACGGAGGACTCTTTTCTGCCAAGGTGGAAACGGAGGCCTGATGTCCCCTCGTCCCCACGTCGAACTCTACTGCGATGGCGCCTGC
>JAJTBC010000314.1 GCA_021287085.1 Bacillota bacterium
CCCATACCTTCGTGCGGCCTTCGTACGGCTCGCCCGTGTACTGGACGCTGCGCGGTTTCGCGGTGCTGGACAATACCCAGTTCCCCATCGTGGGCCAGGGCAAGGCCGAACCCAACGACACCTACATCGAGCAGCTCGTCATGAACGCCAAGGCCGCCATCCAGGAAGTGGATCGCCTGGGCGTGGGCGATCCCCAGCGGGTGGCCTGCATCGGCCATTCGTACGGCGCCTTCATGGTGGCCAATCTGCTGGCCCATTCCGATCTCTTCGCTGCGGGCATCGCCCGCAGCGGCGCCTACAACCGCACCCTCACGCCCTTCGGCTTCCAGGCGGAGGAACGCACCTATTGGCAAGTCCCTGAGGTGTATCACCGCATGTCGCCGTTCGATTTCGCCGACAAGATCAAGCAGCCGCTCCTGCTGATCCACGGCGATGCCGACAACAATCCCGGCACCTTCACACTCCAGAGCGAACGGCTTTTCCAGGCCGTGAAGGGCCTCGGCGGAAAGGCCCGCCTTGTGCTCCTGCCCATGGAAAGCCACGGCTACGCCGCCAGGGAAAACCTGCTGCACATGCTCTGGGAACAGGATCAATGGCTGGAGACGTACGTGAAGAAGGCCAAGAGGCGCTGAACCCAGGGCGGACATGGGATCCAGCCGAATCTGATAAGGTGAAGGCATCCTCATGAGGTGATCGCCGTGATCAACAAGGTCGTAAGTTCGGCAGACGAAGCCGTACGGGATATCCAGGACGGCATGACGCTGGTGGTGGGAGGGTTCGGCCTCTGCGGCATCCCTGAGAACCTCATCGCCGCGCTGGTGCGCCTGGGCGCCAAGGATCTGACCTGTGTTTCCAACAACGCCGGCGTGGACGATGCGGGCCTGGGACTGCTGCTGCAGACCCGCCAGATCCGCAAGATGATCTCCAGCTACGTGGGCGAAAACGCCGAATTCGAGCGGCAGTACCTCTCCGGCGAACTGGAGGTGGAGTTCTCCCCGCAGGGCACCTTGGCCGAGCGCATGCGGGCGGGAGGCGCAGGCATTCCGGCCTTCTTCACCCCTGCGGGCTTCGGCACCAAGGTGGCCGAAGGCAAGGAAACCCGCGAATTCGAGGGCAGGCACTACGTCATGGAACGCGGCATCCTGGGCGATTTCTCCCTGGTGGCCGCCTGGAAGGCCGACCGCATGGGCAATCTGGTGTTCCGCAAGACCGCCCGCAACTTCAATCCCATGGCCGCCACCGCCGGAAAGATCTGCATCGCCGAAGTGGAGGAACTGGTGGACGTGGGCCAGCTCGATCCCGACCAGATCCACACCCCTGGCGTGTTCGTGCATCGGGTCGTCGTGGCGCCCCGCAGCAAGCGCATCGAACAGCGCACCATTCGGAAGTAGGAGCCGCCATGCCTCTCACCCGCGAACAGATCGTGCAGCGCGCCGCCCAGGAAGTGCAGGACGGCTACTACGTGAACCTCGGCATCGGCATTCCCACCCTGGTGGCCAACGCCATTCCGCCCGGCGTGGAAGTGATCCTGCAATCGGAAAACGGCATTCTCGGTCTGGGGCCCTTCCCCACCGAAGACGAAGTGGACGCCGATCTCATCAACGCCGGGAAACAGACCGTGACCGTGATCCCAGGCGCGGCCTTCTTCTCCTCGTCGGATTCCTTCGGCATGATCCGCGCAGGCAAGATCGATCTCTCGATCCTGGGCGCCATGCAGGTGTCGGCCCAGGGCGACATCGCCAACTGGATGATCCCCGGTTCCATGGTCAAGGGCATGGGCGGCGCCATGGATCTGGTGGCGGGCGCGCGCCGTCTGGTGGTGACCATGGAGCATGTCTCCAAGAAGGGCGACAAGAAGATCCTCAACGCCTGCACCCTGCCCCTCACGGGCGTGGGCTGCGTGAACCGCATCATCACCGACTACGCTGTGCTGGACGTGACGCCCCGAGGCCTCAAGCTGGTGGAGCGCGCCCCCGGCGTCACCGTGGAGCAGATCCAGGCCCTCACCGAGCCTCAGCTCATCATCGAAGGCGACGTTCCCGAAATGAAGGTGGCGTAAGCGCTCCTCGTCCGCCTTTGGGCTGAACCCGTACGCACCTATCCCCGGAAAGCCCTTTTCAGGACCTTCCGGGGATAGAGTGGAGTGCGGAATCAGGCCTTGGCTTCGCTGGCCTTGGGCAGTTTGCCCTTCTTCAGGTACTTCTCCAGGATGATGCTGGCTTCTGCGGGGGTCACAGGGCCATAGACCTGGTCGTCCACCATGATGACGGGCGCGAGGCCGCAGGTGCCCAGGCAGCGGGTGCTTTCCAGGCTGAACATCATGTCCTTGGTGGTTTCGCCGAAGTGGATGCCCAGTTCGTCCATGAGACGCTGGCTGAGCTTGTCGGCGCCCTTCACGTAGCAGGCCGTGCCCATGCACACGTTGATGATGTGCTTGCCGCGCGGCTGCAGGCGGAAGTAGTGGTAGAAGGTGGCCACGCCCGTGACCTTGGCGTAGGGGATCTGGGCGAGCTGGGCCACGGCGTGCATCTGCTCCTGGCCCAGGTAGCCGAAGTGGCTCTGCACCAGATGCAGGATGGCGATGAGCTGGCTTTCGGAATGCGCGTTCTTGGCATTCTGCTCGATGAACGCGACGATGTGCTCAGGCAGCACCGCTTCGGCGGCGGCCTTCACTTCGGCCCAGTTGTCGGTGTTGGCGGCGGCGTGGCTCATCGGATTCCCCTCGGCATGCTGGCTTCGTAGTGGGTATGGAGCAGGTGGTGGGCTTTCTCGCCGTTCACTTCGCCCAGGAACTCCTCGTAGAGGTGCTCGATGGCGGGGTTCTCGTGGGAGCGGCGGAGCTGCTTCTTGTCGTCGATGTCGTACAGGGCCTTGGCGCGAAGACGGGCCGTTTCCGGGTCCAGCGGATCATGGTCCAGGGGCGGATAGGGCTGGCCGCCGCCCATGATGCAGCCGCCGGGGCAGGCCATCAGTTCGATGAGGTGGTACTGCTTGCCACCTTCCTTCACGGCATCGAGGATGTGCTTGGCATTGGTGAGGCCGTTGGAGACGGCGATGTTCACGTCCATGCCGTTGATGCGCAGGGTGGCTTCCTTGAGGCCGGTCACGCCACGCACTTCGTTGAAGACCAAGGGACCCAGTTCCTCGCCCGTGAGCTTCACGGCGGCGGTGCGCAGGGCCGCTTCCATCACGCCGCCGGTGGCGCCGAAGATGTCGGCGGCGCCGGAGGAGATGCCCAGGGGCCGGTCGAATTCGCCATCGGGCAGATTCACGAAATCGATGCCGTAGGACTTGATCATCCAGGCCAGTTCGCGGGTGGTCAGCACGGCGTCGGTGTAGGGCGTGCCGTCTTCCATGGCGTGCTCGGGCCGCGCGGCTTCGAACTTCTTCGCCACGCAGGGCATGATGCCCACCACGTAGATGTCCTTGGGATCGAGATTCTTCTTCTTGGCGTAGAAGGTCTTGATGAGCGCGCTGAGCATCTGCATGGGGGATTTGCAGGTGGACGCGTGGGGGATCATCTCGGGATAGAACCGCTCCATGAAGCTCACCCAGCCGGGGCTGCAGCTGGTCAGCAGGGGCAGGTTCTCGCCGGTCTGCATGCGGTTGAGGAACTCGTTGGCCTCTTCCACGATGGTGAGGTCGGCGCCGAAGTTGGTGTCGAACACCACGTCGAAGCCCATGCGGCGCAGGGCGGTGACGATCTTGCCGGTGACGGGCGTGCCCATGGGAAGGCCGAAGGCTTCACCCATGGTGGCGCGGATGGCCGGGGCGATCTGCACCACCACGTGCTTCTTGTCGCGGGGCATGGCCAGCACTTCCCACACGCGCTCGGTGTGATCCTTCTCCAGGAAGGCGGCGGTGGGGCACACGGCCACGCACTGACCGCACTGGATGCACACGGAATCATCCATGTTCGAGAGATTGGCGGGGCCCACCACGGTGTGGAAGCCGCGGCCCTGCTGGCTCAGGTTGCTGACGCCCTGCACTTCGGAGCAGACGCGCACGCAACGGCCGCAGAGGATGCACTTCTCGGGAGTGCGCACCACGCTCTGGCTGGAATCCTCCACCGGGTAGTGCTTGCGTTCGCCCGCGAAGAGGCGTTCGCGCACGCCCAGACGGTAGGCCTGCTTCTGGAGTTCACAGTTGCCGTCGCGGTCGCAGGTCTGGCAATCCATGGGGTGGTTGTCCAGCAGCAGTTCCACGATGTCGCGGCGAGCCTGGCGAATTTCGGGGCTGTTGGTCTGCACGTCCATGCCTTCCCACACTTCCTGGGAACAGGCGGTGAGGAAGTGGTTGAAGCCCTTCACCTGCACCACGCACACGCGGCAGGCGCCTTCGAGGCTGAGGTTGGGGTGGTAGCAGAGACGGGGAATGTTGATGCCCAGCTTTTCCGCCGCGTGGATGAGGCGAGTCCCCTCGGGAACCTGGATGGGCGTTTCGTCGATGGTGAGGTTGATCATCTTGCCGGTCATGGATTCTTCCTAAGCGAGTTCGGTTGAGACAAGACTCACACGCGTTCGACGGCGTCGAAGCGGCAGACCTCGAAGCACTGACCGCACTTGATGCAGCGCTCCTGGTTGATGACGTGAGGTTCCTTGCGGCTGCCGCTGATGCATTCCACCGGGCAGTTGCGGGCGCAGACCGTGCAGCCGATGCAGGCCTCGGCGTTGATCTCGTAGTGGATCAGGGCCACGCACTTCTTGGCCTTGCATCGCTTCTCCACGATGTGCTCGATGTACTCTTCGCGGAAATGCTTGAGGGAGGAGAGGATCGGGTTGGGCGCGGCGCGGCCCAGGCCGCAGAGGCTGGTCTGCTGGCAGAGGCGAGCGAGGCGTTCCAGGCGGTCGAGATCGCTCAGTTCGCCCTTGCCCGAGGTGATCTTTTCGAGGATTTCCAGCATGCGGGTCGTGCCTTCACGGCAGGGCGTGCACTTGCCGCAGCTCTCTTCCTGGGTGAAGGACAGGTAGAACTTGGAGATGTCCACCATGCAGTCTTCGTCGGAGAGCACGATCATGCCGCCGGAACCCATGATGGAACCGGCCTTGGCCAGGGGATCGAAATCCACTTCCATGTCCGCCCACTTGGCGGGAATGAAGCCGCCTGCGGGGCCGCCGGTCTGGATGGCCTTGAGGGGCAGATCGTCCTGCACGCCGCCGCCGATGTCGAACACCACCTTCTTCAGCGGGGTGCCCAGGGGCACTTCCACTAGGCCGGTGTGCTTCACCTTGCCGGCCAAGGCAAAGACCTTGGTGCCGCCCGAAGCCTCGGTGCCGATGCTGGCGAACCAATCGCCGCCGTAGTTGATGATGGCGGGAATGTTGGCGAAGGTTTCCACGTTGTTGATGGCGGTGGGCTTGCCCCAGAGGCCGCGCACCACGGGATAGGGAGGACGCACCTTGGGCTGGCCGCGCTCGCCCTCGATGGAGCGGATGAGGGCCGTTTCTTCGCCGCACACGAAGGCGCCGGCGCCCAGACGAATTTCCAGATCGAAGCTCCAGCCCGATCCCATCACGTTGTCGCCCAGGATGCCCGCGGCGCGGCACTTCTCGATGGCATTCTGGATGCGCTTGATGGCGAGGGGATACTCGGCGCGGATGTAGTAGAAGCCCTTGCAGGCCTGGATCGCGTAGGCGCCGATCATCATGCCTTCCACGATGCTGTACGGATCGGATTCGAGCATGCCGCGATCCATGAACGCGCCGGGATCGCCTTCGTCGCCGTTGCAGATGAGGTAGCGGGTCTTTTCGGGCTGCTGGCTGGCCATCTGCCACTTCTTGCCCGTGAGGAAGCCGCCGCCGCCACGTCCTCGCAGCTTGGCCTTCAGCACCTCGTTGATGACCCATTCGGGATCGTTCTTGCCGAGGCTCGTGGCCAGGGCCTTGAAGCCGCCGAACTTCACGTACTCGTCGAGGCTTTCGGGATCGAGAATGCCGCTGTTGCGCATGGCCACGCGGCTCTGGCGGTTGAAGAAGGAAACGTCGCCGTAGAGGTCGAAGAACTCCTGGTAGATGGGCTTGTCCGTGACCTTCAGGGAGGGAACCTCCTCGTGCTTCAGCACCTGCTTCTGCACCAGCAGATCCACATCGGCCTCGCTGGAAACGCTGTAGAGGGTGCGGAGCGGGCGCACCAGCACATGGGCGCGGGAGCCGCACTGGCCCTGGCACGCGCCGAAGCAACTGGCGGCGGTGATGCGCACCTTGTCTTCGCCCACGCCGGCTTCCTTCAGCTTGCGCTCGAAGATTTCGCGGTAGCTGACGGGCGCATCCACTCCGCAGCGGCGGCCTTCGCAGAAAAGGAATTCCAGCTGCTGATCGGGGTCGATGGAGCCGTCGAGGATCTGCTCCGCCAGGGGCAGGCCCTTTTGGATATGGGAGGTGAAGATCTTGTGCACCACGTCGCGGTTCACGCGCTCGTACTTCACGGGCATCTTGCCCGGCACATGGACGCCGACGATGGGCTCCTTGCTGCAGCGGCCCGTGCAGCCGGTGCGGTGGATCACGATATCCTCGCGACCCGAGGACTGGATGTGCTTGGAGAACTCATCCATCACGTCCACGGCCCCGGCGGCGTTTTCGCAGGTGGCGCTTCCGATCTGAATGACGATCTTGCCGTAGTCGCCTTGGGCCTTGAGGGTCTCATCGACCTTGGCCGTCAGCGCCTTGTAGAACTCGGTCACCGTGTTGGTCATGGGGGCTCCGTGGAGTGGACGAAAAAACGAGAATGGAGGTGTGCGATTTAATCGAGAAAAAAAGATCGATTCTTCGCAACCTGAAACTTCCGAGGCAAGGCCTGGATCTCCGATCCTTCACAAGGGGCAAGCCCTCATCCGTTCTTCCTTCCGGTTCCTCAACTGCAACGAGGCCGTCGGGGTGGTGGATCGGTTACCGGAATAATGTATGCGGGAACCGCCCAATCGCGCGTTGATTTTTATCACATTGCCAAGAGAAAACGATCCCAGCCGCTGATTTCTTCTCAAAGAAAATCCGCCGAAATGGCCTTTTTCACTGCTTCTAAGCTTCGTCCGTCCTCTCTTCGCTGCAGGCGTCACCCTGGCGTCGCAAGCGCTCCAGCCGCTCCTTGAGATCGCGGCCTGCGTTGCCGAGATCGTTGCGAAGTTCGGGGCCGGACTTGGGCGTGGTGAGGGCCACCACCGCCGCGCCCACGGCGGCTCCGGCGAGGAAGATCAGAAGACTGGTACCAATGGAGCTGCGGTCATCACTCATAGGGTTCCTCCTTCTGGGGACGGTCGGCCCTGGGCCGACGAAACAACGTCATGGCGGCCTGAGCCCCTTCCATGAGGATTTCCCAAAGGCCCGGCTTGGGTCCCGTGGTGCGGAAAAGGGAAGGCACGTTCTGGGTGAAGGCTGACACCATGCGCCCCACCTGCGCGGGCACCACCAGCGTCTCCTTGGCCAAGGTGCCGATCTCTTCCACCTGCTGGCGGATCTGGTGGATGTCATCGGCCACTCTGGAAATATCGCGGGAGGTGCTCTTGGCCAATTCTTCGAGGGCCGCAGACGTTCTGCGAAGCTGGATCAGCAGCGGCACCAGATAGGCCCCAAGGGCCAGGAGGAGAAGGGCGGCAACCGCTTGCAAGACGTACGTCACGATCCCTCCAGAGCTTGCTTCCAGTTTAACCCCAAACGGTGGGGTAATCTGGACCCATGACGAAGCGCGAACGCCTCCAATTCTTCTTCATCTGGTTGGGACTCGGCCTCGTGCCGCTGCTGATGCGTCCCCTCTGGGAGCCTGACGAAGCGCGATACTCCGAGATCCCGCGGGAGATGCTGGCGCTGGGGGATTGGCTGACGCCCAAGCTGAACTTCGTGCTGTATTTCGAGAAACCCCCGCTCCAGTACTGGCTCTCTGCGGCGAGCATGAAGGCCTTCGGGGTCAATGTCATCGCGCCGCGCCTGCCCCTGGCCCTGGCCACGGCCCTCAGCATGGGCGCTGCCTTCGTGCTGGCGAAGCGCCTCGGGGCGCGCCGTCCCATCTGGGCTGCCTTCATGACGGCCTCCTGCCTGCTGGGCTTCATTTGCGGCCAGATCCTCACCCTGGATGCGCTCTTCTCCGCCTTCCTGGTCTCCGCCTTCGCCTTGATGGTGGAGGCGGTGGCGGCCCGCGCCGAAGGCCGTCCAGCCTTGGGATTCACGTTGGGCGCGTTCTTCGCCATGGCCCTGGCTCTGCTCACGAAGGGACTCGCCGCGCCGGTATTGCTGGG
>JAJTBC010000004.1 GCA_021287085.1 Bacillota bacterium
GCTTACTCCACTTCGGCCCCATGCGCCCATTCCCTTGAGATGGCTGGCATTTCCAGCGCCTTGACGCTAGGATCAACCCCATCGAGGGGGCCGCGCGATGGCAGATCTTTCAATCCAGGTGAGGGAAGCAGACGACCTGGCGGTGCTGGCTCCCGATGGTTTCATCAACGCCCACACCGTGCGCCAGTTCGAAAGCGCGCTCGAAGACCTGGTGAAGGCGGGCAAGTTCACCATCCTGCTCGACTGTGAGCGCCTCAACTACATCAGCTCCGCGGGGCTGGGGGCCATCATGGGCCTCATCGAAACCGTGCGCGAAAACCGCGGCGACATTCTGCTGTGCAGCCTTCAGGAGAACGTCTTCGCCATCTTCGACACCCTGGGCTTCACCCAGCTTTATCGGGTTTTCGCCAACGAAACCGAGGCCCGCAAAGCCCTTGCGGAGAGCGCGGAGTGAAGGCCGTTCCCGAATCCTTCCGGCTGGTGATCCCCAGCCAGACCCGCTACCTGAACCTGGTGACGGGCTTGGCCAAGCGCGCCTCCCTGGTGGCGGGCCTGGACGACGCCGTGGCCGCCAAGGTGAGCATCGCCGTGGACGAAGCCGTCACCAACGTCATCGTGCACGCCTATCAGGGCGATCCGGCGAAATGGGTCGAAGTGGAATTGCGCTTCGTGCCTACGGCTCTGGAAATCCACATCTGGCACACGGGCCAAGGCCTGCGCGAAGACCAGGTGATCCTGCCCGATCCCGGCGAATACGTGAAGCATCCGCGCAAGGGCGGCCTGGGCCTGCTGCTCATGAGCCGCTTCATGGATGAAGTGCATTTCCGCGATGTGGAGCTGCGCCACGAATGCTGCATGATCAAGTACGTGGAGTAGGCGCCATGGGCGCTGCGCCAGACCCGTCGCCCTTCGATCGCCTGCGGGAGCTTTCCCTTCGCATTCCCGAAGGCGCTCAGGAGCTGCTGCCCCTGGTGGACTTTCTGGAGACCTTCCCGGAACAGGTGACGGAAGAAGCCCTCGTGCATTTGGTGGGCGTTACCGCCCTGGGCATCGCCAAATCCAGTCAGGGCGGCATCTGGAACGGCTCCCGCTGGATCTTCCTGCGAGGTGCGGCACCGCCCTTTCCCACCCATCCGGGGCCCGGCTGGTTGAGCCTGCCTTGGCGCTACGGCGAGGAGGAGTTCGGCTACCTGGTGGTGCGGGCATTCTCCGCGCCGCCGGCCCTACCCTTGCTGCTTTCCATCTCCGCGCCCCTCCTGGCCTGGAGACGCCTCGAAGCCCTCCGAAGCGATCAGAACCGCGCTCTGGCCCTGCAGCTCTCGCGATTGAACACCCTTTTCGATCTCACCCGCAGCCTGGGCGAAGCAGAGAGCAAGGCCGACATCGTGCATCTGGTGGGCAATTCGCTCATGGCGGAATTCCTCATTTCGCGCCTGATGGTGGTGGGCGTGGACGGCTCGGTGTACTTCGCGCGGGGCCTGGGCTCGGTGCCCGCCAGCCTTTCGCCCGACGCCATCCAGGCCCTGGTTTCGGAAAAGGAACTGATCCATCCCATCGAATTGCGGGATCAGGATCACAGCCATGGTTTCGCCTACGCGGCCGATCCCAGTCGCGGGCCCCTCAGCGACGAGGACGAGCTGTTCTTCCAGACCCTCATGAACATCACCTCCACGCAGCTCACGGCTCTGGAGCTGCGCGAATCGCGGCTTCAGGCCATCCGCATGGAG
This sequence comes from Bacillota bacterium, assembly GCA_021287085.1. Classification (GTDB taxonomy): domain Bacteria; phylum Acidobacteriota; class Holophagae; order Holophagales; family Holophagaceae; genus JAYREN01. Next base: position 1,728 of record JAJTBC010000004.1, read on the forward strand.
AAGGATCTCGATTTGGCCCGCAACATTCAGCGCCAGATCCTCCCCAAGCGGTTGCCGGAACCCCACGGCTGGCAGTGCGCCGCGGCCAATCTGCCCTTCGAGGCCGTGGGCGGCGATCTCTATGATCTCTGGATGGCCAAGGGCGCCGACACCGAATCGCCCCGTCTGCACATGGCCTTGGGCGATATCTCGGGCAAAGGCCTGCCCGCTTCGCTGATGATGACCCAGCTCAGCGCCTTCCTGCGCGCCATGGCCGACCGCCGGGTGGAGGACTGGGGCCGCCTGGCCCACCGGCTCAATGTGCGGATGAACGAGGTGCGGGACCGCAACCGCTACGCCACCCTCTTCGCGGGCAGTCTCAACCCCGGCAACGGCGATCTCCGCTACGTCAACGGCGGCCACAATCCGCCCCTGCTCATCCCGGGTGACGGCGGCCCCGCGGTGCGCCTCTCCCCCACGGGCCCCATGGTGGGCCTGCTGCCCGGTGCCTCCTTCGGCGAGGGCCACGCCACCATGGCTCCGGGCGACGTGCTGCTCATCTTCACCGATGGCCTGGTG
>JAJTBC010000039.1 GCA_021287085.1 Bacillota bacterium
CCTCCATGGAACCGGGTTCGGGCCAGGGCAGAGCCAGCGTGGCTTTCCCGACCGTCTCGGGCGCAGGCAGCGCGTTCAGCACAGGGCCTTGCAGGTTCGCGGCCGCCTGTTCGGCGCACTGCGCCAGTTCCCGTGCGTGACCCGGCCAGGGCCGCTGCAGCAAATCTTTTTCCACGCCACGCTCCACCAACGGCATAGGCCGTCCGTGAGCCTGGGCACTGCGTTCAAGAAAAACCCGGAAGAGCGGCACGATATCCTCCCGCCGCTCGCGCAGAGGGGGAAGGTGGAACGTCAGCACCAGGCGCTCCCGCAGCCGGGGCAGAAGATCGTCCAGGGATCGCACGCTGGCCATCCAACGCAGGTTGGGACGCTCCATGGCCTGGAACAGCGCAGAAAGGGCCCTTTCCAGCAGCAGATCAAGTTCTTGAAGAAAGATCGTGCCGCGGTCCAGGTTTTGTTTTTCCGGCTCGAAACACTCCGCTGCGATGGCTTGGAAGGGCGCTGTGGGCTGGCGCAGCCAATGGAGACGGCGAGCGGCGCGGCTGCGGCCCGTGCCCGCTTCGCCCACGAACAGCACGGGAGCGTCGCTTTCGGCGGCCTTGGCGAGGCTGTCGCTCAACGCGCGCAGAGCAGGACTGTGGGCAATCCACGCTTCGCGGCCATCGGGAGGCGGCGCGTCGATCTGGGCCTGAAGCCGTTCCAGCACGTTCAGGAAATGATCCAGGTCGAAGGGCTTGGGCAGGAAATCCTCGGCGCCCCAGCGCATGGCCTCCACGATGTCGGCGGCCTCGCCAAAGGCGCTCATGAGCAGCGTGCGAAGGTTCGGCTGGCGCAGTCGCGCTCGGCGCATCAACTCCAGACCGCTGAAACCCGGCAGCCGGAGATCCGTCACCAGCAGATCGAAGGGCTGAGCCTCCAGCGCCTCCAAGGCTTCCCTGGGATCGCCCACCGCCCGCACCTGCCAGTTCGCGAAGGCAGCGCCACCCAGCGCCTGTACCAGCAGACGCCGGAAACTATCCTTGTCCTCCACCAGCAACAGCCGCATTCCCAAAGGCTATCAGGCTTGGCAATTCAGAACGCCAGCACGCTCCGAGCCGCCGCCAACACTTTCTCGGCGTTGGGCAGGATGGCCCTTTCCAGAATGCGGTTGAAGCCCACGGGGGTGAAGGTGGAACCCACGCGCTCCACGGGGGCGTCCAGCCAGGGGAAGCATTCCTTGGAGATCTGGGCGGCCACTTCGCCGCCAAAGCCGCCGAACACCTTGTCTTCGTGGGCCACCAGCACGCGATGGGTCTTCTTCACGCTGGCGAAGATGGTGTCGGTGTCCAGGGGCAGCAGGCTACGGAGATCGATGACTTCCACGTTCACGCCTTCCTTGGCCAGCTTGTCTGCGGCTTCCAGCGCGAAATGGACCGGCGTACCGTAGGCCAGGATGGTGAGGTCCTTGCCTGGGCGGCGCACGCGGGCTTTGCCGAAGGGCACGGCGAAGTCGGCGGGCACGTGGGCCTTGGCGCTGGCGGCGTTGTAGAGGAATTTCGGTTCGAGGTAGAGGGTGGTGCCGCGGGAGCGCATGGCGGTGCGCAGCAGACCCGCCGCGTCATCGGCAAAGGCGGGCACCACCACGCGGATACCGGGCAGGGTGGTGAGCCAGCCTTCGACATTTTGGCTGTGGTAGAGGCCGCCACCAATGTAGCCGCCGCTGGCGAGACGAATGGTGATGTTGGGCGAGAACTGGCCGTTGCTGCGCCAGTATTCGTGACTGCATTCCACGATCTGTTCGGCGGCGGGCCAGATGTAGTCGGCGAATTCGGCGCCTTCGACCACCACGCGAATCTTGTCGTCGAACCGCGAGAAGCCGTTGGCGGTGCCCACGATGAAATCCTCGGCGATGGGCGCGTTGAACACGCGGCCCTTGCCGAATTCCGGCTGCATGCCCTTCGATACGTTGAAGATGCCGCCCTTCTCCTTGTTGGCCATGTCCTGGCCCCAGATGAAGGTGTCGGGGTTGTGGCGGAACTCCTCCTTGAGGGTCTGGTTGAGGGCCTGGAGCAGCGTGATGGCCTCGCCTTCTTCGCTGTGCAAGCCGTCGGGGAACTTTTCAGAAGTCCAGGCTTCGGGCAGCACGAAGTCGAAGATGGTGGCGGGATCAGGATTGGCGCTGAGGATGGCCTTTTCAGAAACCTCGTTGTAGTGGGCCAGATTGGCGGCTTCGACCTCGGTCAATTCCGCTTCGGAAAGGCCGTGGGTCAGGCAGTAGGCGCGGAAGCGGGGCAGGGGGTCCTGGGCCTTGGCGGCGGCCAGTTCCTCCTCGTCCCGGTACCATTCGTGGCGGTCGGAATTGGAGTGCGAACCGATGCGCACGCAGAGGGCATACACCATGGCCGGACCCTGGCCGCTGCGAGCGTAGGCGATGGCTTCGCGCATGGCGCGCAGGCTGTCCATCACGTCGAGGCCGTTGCACTTGACGATCTTGAGGTTGGGCAGGCCAGAAAAGGTGTCGCAAAGATGTTCGTTGGCGGCCTGATCGCGCTTGGGCACGGAGATGCCATAGCCGTTGTCCTGCACCACGAAGACCACGGGCAGCTTTTCGCGATCCGCTCCCACGATGGCTTCATAGCAGTAGCCTTCGGAGAGGCTCGATTCGCCCTGGCTGGAGAACACGATGGCATCCCGCTCGTAGTGCTTCACGGCCCGGCCCAGACCTGCCGCATGCTGGGTGTGGTTGCCCGTGAGGCTGGACACGTTCTGGATGCCGATGGCGGGTTTGGCGAAGTGATTGGACATGTGGCGCCCGCCGGAGGCCACGTCATCCCGCTTGGAGATGCCGTTGAGCAGGATTTCCAGGGGCGTAAGGCCTGCCGCCAGGCAGGTGAGCATGTCGCGGTAGTAGGGGAAGAGGTAATCCTGGCCCGCACGGAAACTCAATCCCAGGGCCAGTTGGATGCCATCGTGGCCCGCGCAGGGGGCGTGGTACGACCAGCCGATGGCCTGCTTGAGGTAGTTGGGGGCCTTGTCATCCAGCACGCGGCCCATGTGCATGAGGCCGTACCAGCGTTTCAATTCGGAAAGATCAGGCGTGAGCGCAGGGGTGGACGAATCGTGGGTCAAGGTTTCCAATCTGGCCTCCGTCCCCTTGGATGCAGCAAAGGGGAACAATGTTCGAACTCAGGATAAAAGGGTAGGCGGTCATCCACACGATGGGGCCGGATTCCATTCAAAAGGTGGGATCCATGGCTTTGGGGCAGGTGCCTGATATCAATAGCTGATGACGC
>JAJTBC010000048.1 GCA_021287085.1 Bacillota bacterium
TCGCCCCATGTACTGCTCAACAGCCTCAACGGATTGGCAGAGCTGGTGCGGGAGGATTCCCAGGCGGCGGTGAAAGGGATGCGGGATCTGGCGGAGATCTATCACCAGCTCTTGACCCTGGGCGATGCGCCGCGCACGCCCTTGGGGCAGGAGCGCCACCTGCTGGAGCGCTACCTGGCCGTGGAGCAGCTTCGTCTGGGCAAGCAATTGACGGTGCAATGGCATTGGGATGAAAGCCTCGACGCGCTGCCCGTGGTGCCGCTGCTGCTTCAGCCCCTGGTGGAGAATGCGCTCAAGCATGGCGTGGCGGCGGATCCCAATGGCGGCGTGCTTCGCATCGAAACGCGAGCCGAAAAGGATCGCCTGCATCTCGCGGTGGCCAACACGGGCCGGGCCTTGACCCCCACCGCCGAACCCGGCGGTGGCGTGGGCCTTCGCAACCTCAAAGCGCGGCTGGAGCTGGCCTACGGGAATCGCGCTCAGTTCCAGCTACTGCGAGAAGATGAATGGACGCGGGCGGAACTGAGCCTGCCAAGGGAGACGCCGTGAGTTTGCGCGTGGTGTTGGCCGATGATGAACCTCTCGCCCGGAAGCGCCTGGGCCGCCTGCTGCGGGAAGCGGGCTGTGAGGTGCTGGAGGAATGTGCCCATGGCGCGGCGGTGCTGGAATGGTTCGCCACCCACCGCGAGGCCGATGCGCTGTTCCTCGATATCCAGATGCCGGGTCTCACGGGCCTGGAGGTGCTGGCGGAACTGAAAGACCCGCCCCCGGTGGTTTTCGTGACCGCTCACATTCAGTACGCCATTCAGGCTTTCGAAGCCGCCGCCGTGGATTACCTGCTGAAGCCTGTCTCCGAAGATCGCCTCGCCAAAACGCTGGAGCGACTTCATCATCGCGAGATTCCCCGTCGCAAAGGGCCGGAACTGGCGGCGCTGCTGCCCAATCCCGCCGAGCGTTTTCCCGTGCGGGCGGGCGAAGGCTTCGTCTTTCTCGATCTGCGCAAGGTCACCCATTTCGAAGTGTGCGAAGAAGTCGTGTACGCCTGGGCGGGCGGCGAACGCTATCGCACCAGTTGGACCAGCCTCGCCGAAGTGGAAACGGCCTTTCCCGGCGACGATCTGCTGCGCATCCACCGCCACCTGCTCGTGCGCCCCGCCAGCATCACGGGATTCAAGCCGCTCCTGGGCGGGCGCGGCGAAGTGCGCGTCGCTGGCGGGAAAACCCTGGAAGTGAGTCGTGGCTCCGTGCCCAAACTGCGAGCCATCCTGGGGCTTCATGGAAAGAGCGAGAACTGAGAGCGCGGACCGATTCCGCGGTCGCTTCACGGTAGCAAGGGATCTTCAGCCTTCCAGGGACTTCAGCCGTTCGGCCTCATGGGCGGCGCGCAGGGGTTCGAGGATGGGTTCGATCTGGCCCTGCATGAAGGTGTCGAGCTGGTGGATGGTGACGTTCACGCGGTGATCGGTGACGCGGCTTTGGGGAAAGTTGTAGGTGCGGATCTTCTCGCTGCGGTCGCCGGAACCCACCTGGGATTTGCGCAGGGCGCTGGCTTCGGCGTCGGCTTCGCTCTGGGCTTTTTCCAGCAGGCGCGAACGCAGCACGGTCATGGCCTTGGCCATGTTC
>JAJTBC010000049.1 GCA_021287085.1 Bacillota bacterium
GCGCATCCGCCGCGCCATGGAAACGGATCCCCACACCCCACGCTGGGTCCATACCATCCGCAGCATCGGCTACACCTTCGATCCCGAAGGCAGGCAGCGGAAGGGAGAAGAGTAGCGAAGCGTTTGGCTTTGCTATTTCCCGCTACTTCAACAACCCCAGCGCCGTCTGCTTGAGCTTCTTCAGATCGAAGGGCTTGCTGAGGTGGGGCAGCTTGGCGTTGTCCAGGAAGGCGCGGGTTTCGGGATCGAAGGAATCGCCGGTGGTGTAGAGGAGCTTGTCCACCATGGCGGGCTGATTGGCCTTGACCCAATCGAAGAACTGGATACCCGAAAGGCCGGGCATGCGAATATCGGACACCACCAGATCGAAGGAGCCTTGCTGCAGCTTGTCGATGGCGTCGGTGGCCTGGGCACAGGGCGTGGCTTCGCAACCCCAGGACTGGAAAGCATCCGTGAGGCATTCCAGCAGGAAGGGTTCGTCGTCCAGCACCAGGATTTTGCGCCCTTCCAGGGACGCAGGCGTCGCAGAATGAACCTCTTCGCTCATGGGAAGCTCCAACAGAAAGGCGTTGCCCACACCCTCTTGGCTGCGGGCAGAAATCCGTCCTCCGTGCGCCCTGGCCATCTGAGCGGCAAGGTTGAGGACCAGAGCCTCGGCGTCCGAGGCCGAGGCAAGATCGAAGAGTCGGGTGCGCTCGGCCTCCGTCCAGGCCTGACCGGAATCCTGACAAGCGAGCTGCAGACCGCTTTCGGCGCGGCGTGTGCCGACTCGAAGCTTCTTGGCCGAGGATAGAGCCGCCCGCTTCAGGCCGGAGCGGAGGAGTGCCACCACGGAGGCCTGGACCCGCTCAGGGTCCAGCAGCGTTTCTGGAATGGCAGGGTCCAGGTTGGTGTCGATGTGAACGCCTGAGGCCGCAGCTTCCCCGGCCACTTCGGCCAGAGCCTCCTCCACCAGCGCATTGAGGGAAGCGGGATGCCGCTGCAGGGGCGGGGGAGCCAGGGCCATCTGGAGAGGTCTGAGCAACTCCAGGGCGCTTTCCAGCGAGTGGAACAACGCGTCCAGATGGGTTTCGTCAGGGGTTTTGCGCGTGACGTCCTTGCGCATGGCCAGGCTGTGGAGACGGTTGTTCAGCTCGTTGAGCAGGGAGGAGAGCAGCCCCGCGAAGGCCGATCCCACTTCGGCGCGCTTCACTTTCTGTTCAAGGTTCCGCAGCGGGCTCATGTCCCGCACCAGGGCGGAGAAAGCCAACACGCGATCATCGGCGCCCATAATGGGGGCATAGGTGATGGACACGGGGAAAGCCTCGCCATCCTTGCGCAGGCGTTCCGTGGAAAGGTTGCGAAGGGCCTGGCCCGCGCTCACCTGATCCATGACGCGTTCCAGTTCCCCTTCCTGGGAGGCTGGCACGAGTTGCTGGAAAGGCTGGCCCACGATGTCGGCGCGAGCGTAGCCGAACATCTGCTCCGCAGCCGCATTCCAGGTCAAGACTCGGCCATCAGGACCGAAGGAGATGATGGCCTCGCCCACGCTCTGCAACAGGCCTTCCAGGTAGCGACGGGTCTTGAGGTTTTCCTGGGCCACGCGCTCGTGCTGCGCCGCCAGATCCGCCAACTGCTGATTCCGTCGCTCCAGTTCGTCCTTCACCTGCTTGAGTTCGCTGTAGAGCTGCGCCGTCTCCATGTTGGATTTCAGCGCGTCCTCCAGGAGGTCCTGGGGACTGGCCACCTGGTCGGGAGGCAGATCGTTCACGCTGACGTTGGTGTGGCGCAGCACGGTACCCGCCGATTGCGTCGGCTGCGCGAGATCGGGAGGAATCTCCCGCAAGCTCTGGCGGATGTTGGATTCCACCATGCGCAGCAGCTCGTCGAAATCCTTCACCTTCTTGTCCAGGTGGTACTTCATGAAGGTGGTGCCCACGGTTTCCTTGGTGATGGCCAGGAACGTTTCCAGCACGCCCACGCCCTTGGGGGCGATGGATTCGAAAAAGGGCACCGAACGGAAATTCAGACGGCGATTCATGACGCCTACGGGCGTGGCATCCTCCAGATCCCGCTTGTTGTACTGAAGCACGAAGGGAATCTGCTTGATATTCAATCGATTGGCGTTGAGGTTGTGGTAGAGGTTCGAAAGCGAATCCACGTTCTCGTGCATCTTCGCTTCCGAGGAATCCGCCACGAACACCACGCCGTCGGCTCCGCCCAGCACCACGCGGCGGCTGGCGTCGTACTGCACTTGACCCGGGACTGTATAAACCTGGAGATGGATGGAATTGCCATAGATCGTGCCCAGCTTAATGGGCAGCAGATCGAAGAACAGCGTCCGGTCCTCCTGGGTGTTCACCGAGAACAGTTCGCCCCGCTGCTCGCTCTGGCACATGGCGTGGAGAATCTGAAGATTGGTGGTCTTGCCCGAGAGACCTGGTCCGTAATAGACCAGCTTCAGCAGAATTTCATTGGCGCGGGTGTTGAATTGAACCATGGGATCGTTCCAGGAACTGACGTCAAGCCTACCAGCAATCCATCGGTCTCTCGGATCAGAACCCTGAAAACCCTCATGTTAGAATCCGCTGGATTGCCCCTGGAGGCTCGATGCCCCATTCATGCCCATTCGCCCTGTTCCCGCCCGCAGATCCTGCAGGGCTGATCCAGGTGGCCGCATGAGCATCCCGAGTCACGTCGCCATCATCATTTCGGTAGGCCCTCCGGTCCTACGCGAAACCTCAGCACTCGTCATGGTTAGCCGCGATTTGAGCGGGGTGGCCGCATGAGTATCCCGAATCACGTCGCCATCATTATGGACGGGAACGGGCGGTGGGCGGCGCAGCGGGGGTGGCCGCGCATCAAGGGGCACAAGGAAGGCGTCCGCACCGTGGAGGCCATTCTGGAGGCCGCGTCGGATGCGGGGGTGAAACACCTCTCCCTGTATGCCTTCAGCACGGAAAACTGGAAGCGCCCCAGCCTGGAAGTTTCGACCCTCATGGCCCTCTTCCGCATGTACCTGCGGATGTTCCTGCCCAAGTTGCGCCAGAAGGGCATTCGTTTTCATCATCTGGGGGCGCTGGAAGGGCTGCCGCCAGGCATCCAGCGCGATATCCGGTTTCTCGAAGACACCACTCGGGAATACGAAGGCATGGTCTTTCATCTCGCCGTGAACTACGGCAGTCGCCTGGAGATCGCCGAGGCGGCCCGGCGCTGTGTGGAAGATGGGTTGACCGCCGACAAAATCACGGAAGATGCCCTGGCAGCGCGACTTTGGACGGCGGGTGTGCCCGATGTGGATCTGCTCATCCGAACCTCCGGCGAATTTCGCATTTCCAATTTCCTGCTTTGGCAGGCGGCCTATGCCGAGTTCTACCTCACCGAATGCCTGTGGCCTGATTTCCGAGGCCCCGAGTTGATGGAGGCTTTGCGCGCCTATGCGAACCGTGAACGCCGCTTCGGCGGCATCTGAACCCCGCAAGCCCGCCTTCGACAAGGCCAACCTCGCCTTGCGCGTGGGCAGCGCCCTGGTGTTCTGCCTGTTCTTCTTTACGCTCCTCTACTTCGGGGAACAGGCATGGGCCAAGCTCACCTGGCTGCTGGCCCTGAGCGCCGCGCTGGTGCTGGGTGTTCGGGAAATGGTTCTCATCGCCCGCAAAGGAGGGAACCAACCCTCGGTGATCGCCGCCTCCATCACGGGCCTCGGTCTCTTGCTGCATTTCTACCTGATGACCGAGGCCTCGGATCCCCTGCCTCTATGGTTGGTGCTGGTATTGGGTGGCGCCGTGATTCATTTCGGCGCTTTGCTCTTCCGCAAAGATCCGCTCGATCACGCCCTTTCGAGCCAAGCCATCACCTGGATGTCCGCGCTGTACCTGGGCCTGGGCCTCGGCTTCATGCAGAAGCTTTTCATGTTCAATGAAACCACCCTGGCCAACAGCAACACGGGCGCTCGGCTCATCCTGGCCCTCTTCCTCATCGTGTGGTTGGGCGACACCTGCGCGTACTTCGTGGGCAGCGCCTTCGGCAAGCACAAGCTGGCGCCCAAGGTGAGCCCCAAGAAAAGCTGGGAAGGCGCCTTCGGCAATTTCCTGGGCAATCTGATCGGCGCCTTCATCGTGCGGGCGTGGATCTGCACCCAGTGGAGCGTGGTCGATGCCATCGCCATCGCGCTGCTGCTGGGCACCGTGGGACAGCTGGGCGATCTGGTGGAAAGCACCTGGAAGCGCAGCGCGGGCGTGAAGGATTCCAACCTGGGCGTGGGCATCCCCGGCCACGGCGGCATTCTGGATCGCCTCGACAGCTTGGTGTTCGCCGCTCCGGCGCTCTACGCCTACGTTCACTACGTGCATGGATTGAACTGAGCCCATGCGCCATCTCGCCCTGCTCGGCTCCACCGGCTCCATCGGCACGTCCACCCTCGACGTGGTGAAGGCCCATCCTGAGCGCCTTTCCGTGGTGGCCCTGGCCGGAGGCCGCAATCGCGAGTTGCTGGCCCGGCAGTGCGAGACCTTTCGTCCCACCTGCGTTTCCGTCGCCCTGGCCGACGACGCGGCCTGGCTATCGACCCAACTTTCCTACAAGCCCGAGATTCATCATGGCGCTGAAGGACTGATGGCTTGTGCCCTGCATCCCCAAGCGGATACGGCGGTGGCTGCCGTGGTGGGCGCGGCGGGCCTTTCCAGCACCGAAGCCGCGCTGCGGGCCGGTCGGCGCGTGTGCGTAGCCAACAAGGAATCCCTGGTGGTGGGTGGACCTCTCATGCGCAAGGCGCTGGCCGAGGGCGGCGGCGAATTGCTGCCCATCGATTCCGAACATGCGGCGCTGCATCAATTGCTCGCGGATCGGCCCTCCGCCCAGATCCGCGAGGTGCGCATCACGGCCAGCGGCGGGCCTTTCCTTGAATGGCCCTTGGCGCGCATCCGGGCCGCCACGGTGGAAGAAGCCCTCAACCATCCCACCTGGAAGATGGGACCGAAGATCACCATCGACAGCGCCACCCTCATGAACAAGGGGCTGGAGGTCATCGAGGCCGCGCTGCTCTTCGATCTGCGCGCGGACCAGATCGCCGTGACCATTCATCCCCAGAGCCAGGTGCACGCCATGGCGGGCTTCACCGATGGCAGCTACCAGCTGCAGGTCTGCGCCAACGACATGAAGCTGCCCATCCAGTACGCGCTGCTTTGGCCCGAACGCCTGAACGGGCCGGTGCCGCCCTACGATTGGAACCAGGCCCGCACCTGGACCTTCGAAGCGCCGGATCTGGAGCGCTTTCCCTGCCTCGCCTTGGCCTATGATGCGCTGCGCGCCGGAGGCACCGCTCCCGCGCTGCTCAACGCCGCCAACGAAGTGGCCGTGGGGGCCTTCCTGCAGGGCCGCATTCCCTTCGGCACCATCCCCGACGTCAACGCCGCCTTGCTCCAGAGCGTTCCCAGCGAACCCATCCAAAGCCTCGAACACGTGCTGGACCTCGACCAGCGCGCTCGCCAACAGGCCGAGGCCTGGATCCGGGCACGGTTCAGCTGAGCATCACGAATCGCAAAAGGGCTGATCCCTTCCGGAATCAGCCCTCGTCGAGTGAGCGTTTACGTCAGCCTTTCACCCACCGCAGCACGGGTTTGCGGGCGGCCGTGGTTTCGTCGAGGCGGCGCACCACGGTGGTGGTGGGCGCCTGATGCAGCAGATCGGGCGTCGATTCCGCTTCCTGGGCGATCCGCTTCATGGCGTCGATGAAAGCATCCATCTCTTCCTTGCTTTCGCTCTCGGTGGGCTCGATCATGAGCGCCCCGTGGACGATGAGGGGGAAATAGATCGTGGGGGGATGGAAGCCGTATTCCAGCAGCCGCTTGGCGATATCCAGGGTGTGGACATCCTTCTTGGTCTGGTACTGATCATCGAACACGATCTCGTGCAGGGTGGGCGTCTGGTACTGCAGATGGTACGTGCCTTCCAGCGCCTTGCGGATGTAGTTGGCGTTGACGATGGCGCGCAGGGTGGCGGCCTTCAGCCCGTCGCCGCCGTGGCTCAGGCAGTAGGTCAGCGCCCGCACCACGATGCCGAAGTTGCCGAAGAAGCCGTGCACCTTGCCCAGGCTCTGTGGGCGATCCCAGTCCAGGCGATAGGCTTCGCCTTCCTTCACGATCACGGGACGGG
>JAJTBC010000255.1 GCA_021287085.1 Bacillota bacterium
CGAGCTGGGCCTGGTGGTCATCGACGAGGAGCAGCGCTTCGGCGTGGCCCACAAGGAGCGCCTCAAGAAGCTGAGGGCCAACGTGGACGTGCTGGCCATGAGCGCCACGCCCATCCCCAGGACCCTGCACATGAGCCTCACGGGCCTGCGGGAGATCAGCCTCATCGAGACCCCGCCCAAGAACCGCCTGGCCATCGAGACCGTGGTGGCGCCCTGGAGCGACGCGCTGATTGCCCCGGCCATTCAGTTCGAGCTGAGGCGCAACGGCCAGGTGTACGTCATCCACAATCGCGTGGAGAGCATCGTCAGCGTGGCCGAGCGCATTCGCGCCCTGGTGCCCGAGGCTCGCGTGAGCGTGGGCCACGCGCAGCTTTCCGACGAGGCCCTGGAAAACGTGATGCTGGGGTTCATGGAAGGCCGCATCGATGTGCTGGTGTCCACCACCATCGTGGAAAACGGCCTCGACGTGCCCAACGCCAACACGCTCATCGTGCATCGGGCGGATGCCTTCGGCCTCAGCCAGCTCTACCAGTTGCGAGGTCGCGTGGGCCGCAGCGATGTGCCCGCCTACGCGTACCTGCTCATTCCCGGCAAAGGCGAAATCACCGAAGACGCTCGCAAGCGCCTGCAGGCTTTGGAAGACTTTTCCGAACTGGGTTCCGGCTTTCGCGTGGCGGCCATGGATCTGGAATTGCGCGGCGCGGGCAACCTGCTGGGGGGCGAACAGTCGGGCCACATCCACGACATCGGTTTCGAGCTCTACATCAAGCTGCTGGAGGAAACCCTTCAGGAACTGCAAGGCCAGAGCACCGGAACCTTCGACGTGAAGATCGAATTGGGCCCGGCGCAGCTTGGTCGGCGCTGGATCGATCAGGCCGCCGAGCGGCTCGTGGCCTACAAGCGCGCCAGCCGCCTGCGCAGCGAGCGCGAACTGGAACTGTACCGTCTGGAACTGGAAGACCGTTTCGGCCAGGTGCCCCAGGACGACGAGGACACCGCGCGCTTCTTCGAACTGCTCAAGGTGAAGCTCCGGGCCCAGGCCGTGGCCGTGAGCGAAGTGAGCCTCGACAACGGTCGGCTGAAACTGCGCGTGAGCCCCCAGACCCCTCTCGATCCCGCCAAACTCATGGCGTGGGTCCACCGTCAGAAGGAAGCCCAACTCACGCCCGATGGTTCGGTGCTGTTGCCCCTTCAGGGCCAGGATTTCGGCGTGCTGCACCAGGCCCAGGACGTGCTGGCCCAGTGGGCCGCGTGGTAGGGCGATTCACCGATTTCCCTCCGGCATTCGCCGATCCTGTCAACCCGACGAAGGCGAAAAGGCCTACCTTGGATCCAGGTTGGAGTTTCCCATGTCTGCTCGTTCCTTTTTTCTTGCTGCCGCGCTGCTTTCCACGACCTTCGTGGCCTTCGCGCAGGAAACGCCCGTGGTGTCGCTGAAGGAATTCGTCTCCGCCGAGGTGCGTGGGCAAGGCTTCACCCTGGCCGACGATGCGCAGATCCACATCTACGCACGCGGCGGCGGATTTCGTCCAGGTCGCGGCGGCATGTGGGCCTATGGGTGGATTCTCGATGCTCGCACCCGCGAAGTGGTGTGGCAGATGACGGCTGACAACAGCCAAGCCTCCACGGTGTACCGCGTGGCGGATCAATACCTGCGCCTTCCCAAAGGCCAATACGAAGCCTACTTCAGCAACTACGGCTTTGGACGGGATCTCGTGTTCATGCCTTGGATTCGCAACGTCGATCGGCGGCGTGCTCCCGTGAAAGGCGAAGGATTCCTGGCGTTGTCGGGGCTTGACGGTAGGCATCTTTGGCAGGAGCGCGCCGGAAACTACGGCCTGGAGATCGCCGTGGCCAGTGGATCTGCGTCTAGCGTTCAGACGTTCGAAGCGCCTTTGGCGTGGAAGAACGTGGTGGCCTCATCGGGCGCCTGTCACGACGGTCAGCGATGGGAGCAGGCTTTCACGGTGAAGAAGCCCCTCACGTTGCACATCTACGCCTTGGGCGAATTCAGCGGCTCGACCTTCGTGGATGGCGGCTGGATCACCGATACCCGCACCCAGCGCAAGGTGTGGGAGATGACCGAAGCCAAGGCCCAGTATGCCGGCGGCGGGCGCAAGAATCGTCGGCAGGTGGAAACCTTGCGTCTGGAGCCCGGTGAATACGTGGCCACGTACGTGACCGACGGCAGCCATAGCGCCGCCGATTGGAACGTGGCGCCCCCCTGCGATCCCTTCCTTTACGGACTCACCCTCTCCGTGCCCGATGACGCGGAACGAAGCTCCTTCGTGGTGAAGGAAACGAAGTAGCGCAGGAAAAGCTGAACACAGAGCACACGGAAGAAAACCAAGAGTCCACGGAGGGATTCCGAACCCAACGAAATCCTGAACGGCTCACGAGTCCAGAAGCTACCCGTTTTTCAGCCTGCTCATCCTGCCATCCTGTTTTTCATCCTTTCTTTGCTTTGAATTTTGCCCCACGATCCTGTTCACTGCACCGCTTCGGTCTCCACCTTCAGATCGTCGTTTTCGACGCTCAAGCGCGCCAGGGAGCCGGGTTGGAGGCGGTTTTCGAGGACGAGGCGACTGAGGGGATTGACCACGGTCTGTTGGATCAATCGCTTGAGAGGTCGTGCACCGAGCTGGGGATCGAAGCCTTCCTTGGCCAGCCATGCGAGCGCCTCCGGCGTCACGTCGAGGCCGATGCGCTGTTCCACCAGCCGTGCTTCCACCAGGGAGAGCTGGATGCGGGCGATGGCGGCCATGTGGTCGCGGCCCAGGGCGTGGAAGGTGACGATTTCATCCACACGGTTGAGGAACTCGGGACGGAAGTAGGCGCGAAGGGCCGTCTGCACGGCATCGGCGGCCTTGTCGGCATCGCCGCCCGCATCGAAGATGGCCTGGGAGCCTACGTTGCTGGTCATGATGATGAGGGTATTGCGGAAGTTCACGGTGCGCCCGTGGCCGTCCGTGAGGCGGCCATCCTCCAGCACTTGCAGGAAGAGATCGAAGATGCGCGGATGGGCCTTTTCCATTTCGTCCAGCAGCAGCACGCAGTAGGGACGACGGCGCACAGCCTCGGTGAGGCGACCGCCTTCCTCGAAGCCCACGTAGCCAGGGGCCGCGCCGATGAGCCGGGTGGCGTCGGCTTCGTGGGTAAATTCGCTCATATCGATGCGCACCAGGGCGTTCTCGTCGTCGAACAGGAATTCGGCCAGGGCCTTGGCCACTTCGGTTTTGCCCACGCCCGTGGGGCCTAGGAACAGGAAGGATCCGATGGGGCGCTTGGCGTCGGCCAGTCCGGCGCGGCTGCGGCGCAGCGCGTCGCTGATGGCGTGCAGGGCCGTATCCTGGCCCACCACGCGCTGGGACAGGCGTTCTTCCATGTGCAGGAGCTTTTGGATTTCGCCTTCCAGCAAGCGCGACACGGGAATGCCCGTCCACTTGCTCACCACCGCGGCCACATCCTCTTCGCCCACCTCCAGGCGCAGCATGGCGTTCTCGTGGCGAATGGCGGATTCGAGCTGTTTTTCCAAGGTGGGAATCTCGCCGTATTCCAGGCGGGAGGCCCGCTCGTACTCGCCGCGCTGCTTGGCGTGCTCCAGTTCGATGCGGAGATCGTCCAGGCGCTTCTGTTGTACGCGGGTGGCCTCGATGGCCTTTTTTTCCGTTTCCCACTGACTGCGGAGCCGCGTCAGCTCTTCGTTCAGCTCGGCCAGGTCCTTTTCCAGCTCGTTCAGGCGCGCGCGACTGGCGGCATCCTTTTCCTTGGTGAGGGCGTGACGCTCCAGCTGAAGCTGCATTTCGCGGCGCTCCCGCACATCGATTTCCAGAGGGCGGGAATCGATCTGCATGCGCACGCTGGAAGCGGCTTCATCCATGAGGTCCACGGCCTTGTCGGGCAGGAAGCGATCGGCGATGTAGCGCTGGGACAACTGCACGGCCTCCACCAGCGCGGCATCCCGGATGCGCACGCCGTGATGGAGTTCGTAACGATCTTTGAGGCCCCGCAGGATGGAAATGGCATCTTCCACGCTGGGCTCACCCACGAACACAGGCTGGAAACGGCGCTCCAGGGCCGGGTCCTTCTCGATACGGGTGCGGTATTCGTCGAGGGTGGTGGCGCCGATGCAGCGCAGATCGCCCCGCGCCAGGGCGGGCTTGAGCAGGTTGGCGGCGTCCATGGCGCCATCGGTGCGACCTGCGCCCACCAGCAGATGCAGTTCGTCGATGAAGAGCACGATCTTGCCCTGGGCCTGTTCGATTTCCTGGATCACGCCCTTGAGGCGCTCCTCGAACTGCCCGCGATACTGCGTGCCTGCCACCAACGAACCCATATCCAGGGCCATCAGACGAATGCCCTTGAGGTTTTCGGGCACGTCGCGCTTAATGATGCGCTGGGCTAGGCCTTCGGCGATGGCGGTCTTGCCCACGCCGGGCTCGCCGATGAGCACGGGATTGTTCTTGCTGCGCCGGGATAGCACTTGCAGCACCCGGCGGATCTCTTCGTCGCGGCCGATCACGGGATCGAGCTTGCCGTTTTCGGCCAGGGCGGTGAAATCCTTGGCGTACTTGGCGAGGCTGGCGAACTTCTCCTCGGCCTGTTCGTCCTCCACCCGCGCGCCTTTGCGCACTTCGCGCAAGGCCGCTTCGAGCGCTTTGCGATCCAGGCCGAATTTCTCCAGCAACTTCTTGGCGTCGGTGTGGGCGTTGGCGAAAGCCAGCAGCATGGCATCCGTGGCCAAAAAGCGATCGCCCAGGCCCCGGCCCGTGTCGCTGGCCACCTCCAGGAAATGGCGGAAGGCCGGGCCCGGCTGAGGCTCGGAACCGCCCACGGCCTTGGGCAGCTTGTGCAGCATCTCGTCGGCGCCTTGCACGAGGCCCTGGATGGATTCGTAGGTAAGGCCGCCCTGCTCCAGAAGCGGGCGAAGCCCCGCGTCGGGGGTCAACAGGGCCGCGAAGAGGTGCTGCGGAAGCAGTTCGGGATGCTGGTCTTCCACGGCGCGATGGCGAGCGGCTACAAGAATTTCATTGCTTTTCTGAGTCATGGGAAGCATGGACATGGAAACCTCCAGGCTCCAGGTTAACCCATATCTGACTTGAATCAACTAAAATTTTCTAAAATAGTTCAATCCTATTGGTTCCTGTCTTTCTGCCTTTAGACTTGAACTCGGAGGAAGCAGACATGCGGCAGGCTTCTCGCGGCTTTCAACGGCTTTGGCTGCTGGCGGCCTTGGGCATGGTGGCCTGGGTTTTGGGCTGTCACGCCCAGCCCGGTCCTGTTCCGGCCAACGGGCCGCAGGTGGTGGCCCACGCCACGGCTCCGGCCACGCCCCGTGCCAAGGCCATTCCCCAGGCGGCCTACGACACCTTGGCTTACGTGCGAGCCCACGACGAAGCCCCGCCCAATTACGTGGGCGGACGGCGCTTCGGAAACTACGGAAGCCAGGGTGAACAAAAGCTCCCCACCCACGATGCTCAGGGTCGTCCCATCACCTACCGGGAATGGGATATACATCCCAAGCGCCCCGGCCAGAACCGCGGTGCCCAGCGGCTGGTGACGGGCAGCGATGGCCGAGCGTGGTACACCGCCGATCACTACCGCACGTTTACGGAGCTGCCATGAACGTCGATGTCCTCACCTCGCCCTCGGATCGCTCTTTCCATGCGGTGCGCGAAGACGCCGAAGTGCTGCTGGAAGCCCTGGTTCCTTTGGCCAAGACGGAAAACGTGGTGCTGCGCCATCTGCGGGGCACCCGCATGGGCTCGCCGTGGCTGCTCTTCGATGAATGGGCGGCGGCTCTGCAATTCCCGCCCTATTTCGGGGAAAACTGGGATGCCTTCGACGAATGCCTGAACGATCTCAGTTGGCTTCCGCCCGTGGATCCCTGCGTGCTGCTGATCCTGGATGCGCACACCGTGCTTGACCACGCCACGCACGATGAACTGGAAATCCTGGCCAAGATCCTCAAGGAAACGGCCACCGCCTGGAACGGCCATCGGGCCTTTCATTTCATTCTCCAGTCGCCTCCCGAAGCTCTGGAATCGGCCCTGGCCATGGAATTGCGACGCCAGGGCCTGCGGTTTCAAAGCCTTGTATAGCGGCCGATCAGGCCTGATGTTCCCGGTGATGCTTCACGATCCATTCCACCACTTGGGCGAGGGTGAGTTCGCTGGAATCCACTTCCACGGCATCGTCGGCTTTTCTCAAAGGCGCCACGGCGCGGGTGGAATCCGCGTGATCCCGGCGATTCTGATCGGCCAGGATCTCCTCGAAGGGGAGGCTTGAGCCCTTGGCTTGAAGTTCGAGAAAGCGCCGACGGGCGCGGGCTTCAGCGGTGGCGGTGAGGAAGAGCTTGCAGCAGGCCTGCGGAAACACCACGGTGCCGATATCGCGGCCATCCACCACCCAGCCGCCTCGCGCACCGATGCGCCGCTGCTGCTCCACCAGCACCTCGCGCACACGGGCGTCAGCGCTCACGGGGGTGACGAGGCGCGTGACTTCCGGTGTACGGATGGCCTCGCTCACATCTTCTCCGTCCAGGAAGATCCGGGTTTCCCGCTGTTCCAGCTTCAGGGAAGCCAGGCGCGTTTCCAGGGCGGGGCGATCCGTCAGGGCTAGGCCTTCCCGATGCAGCGCCAGCGCCACGGCGCGGTACATGGCTCCGGTATCCAGGTACGACCAGCCCAGGGCTTGCGCCACGGCCTTGGCAGTGGTGGATTTGCCGACCCCGCTGGGGCCGTCGAGCGCGATGAGGGCGAGCTTGGACATGGCTTCATTAGAGCATTGAAAGGGGAAGTGCGGCCCTTCAGCTTGTGGCCAATGTCATTGGCTCCCCTCGCTACCATGACGCTGAGCCCACTATGGGTCGGGAGTTTTCCATGGACACCATTCTTTCTGTGCTCCGCCGCTGCGAGATCTTTGCCGGGCTTTCCGATGCGGATCTGGAGGTCCTGGCCAAGGTGGCCAAGCGCAAGGATGTTCCGGCTGGCATTCAGCTCTTCCTCCAGGGGCAACCCCGCGAGCGAGTGATCGTCATCGCGGAGGGCCGTGTGGAGATCACCCGCGACAACGGCGAAGGGCCTGAACCCGTGGTGGTGCTGGGTCCGGGCGATGTGGCGGGTGAGCGCTCCTTCCTGGCGGTCAGCCGCCATTCCGCCACGGGCACCACGCTCACGGCGGTCACGCTGGTGGAACTGGATCGCACGCAGGTGCTCGAAAACCTCAGCCAGAACGGCGCCACGGCCATTGCGGTGCTCAGCAAGGTGGCCAACGTGTTGCAGCAGCGCCTGAGCTACGCCGCAGCGCCCCGCACGGGCCGCGAGCAGGCCTACGCCGGCGACCGCACCCGCACGGAATCCGATCTCCTTGGGCCTCTCGAGGTGCCGGAGGACGCGCTCTTCGGCGTGCAGACCCTTCGCGCCGTGCATAACTTCCCCATCACCGGCACGCCCACCAGTCATTTCCCGGCCATGATCCGCGCCCTGGCCATGGTGAAGCAGGCCGCGGCGCGCGCCAACGCCAAGCTGGGCCTGCTGGATCACGGCATCGCCGCCGCCATCGACCGCGCCTCCCAGGAGATCCTGGACGGCCACTGGCACGGCCACTTCCCCACGGACATGGTGCAGGGCGGGGCAGGCACATCCACCAACATGAACGCCAACGAAGTGATCGCCAATCGCGCCCTGGAGATCATGGGCCACCAGCGCGGCGAATATGCCTTCTGTCATCCCAACGATCACGTGAACCTGGGGCAGAGCACCAACGATGTCTATCCCACGGCGCTGCGCCTGAGCACGATCTTCATGCTCAAAGGCCTGCTGGAAGCCATGGAGCGGCTGAAGGACGCCCTTCACGCCAAGGGCCACGAATTCACCACCGTGGTGAAAATGGGCCGTACCCAGCTTCAGGATGCGGTGCCCATGACCCTGGGCCAGGAATTCGAGGCCTTCGCCGTCACCACGGGCGAGGACATTGCGCGTCTGCAGGAAACAGCGCGGCTCTTCCTCGAGGTGAACATGGGCGGCACCGCCATCGGCACGGGCATCTGCGCCGATCCGCGCTATCCCCAGGCCGTGGTGGACGAGTTGCGCAAGATTTCGGGCCTTGATGTGGTGCTGGCGGCGAACCTGGTGGAAGCCACGCCCGATACCGGCGCCTTCGTGATGTTCTCCGGCGTGCTGAAGCGCGCCGCCGTGAAGCTGAGCAAGATGTGCAACGATCTGCGCCTGCTCAGCAGCGGCCCCCGCTGCGGCCTGGGCGAGATCAACCTGCCCCCCATGCAGCCGGGCTCGAGCATCATGCCCGGCAAGGTGAATCCCGTCATTCCCGAAGTGGTCAACCAGGTGGCCTTCCAGGTCATCGGCAACGATCTCACCATCACCATGGCCGCCGAGGCCGGGCAGCTGCAGCTCAACGTCATGGAGCCGGTGCTGGCGTACAGCCTCGCCACCAGCCTGCGCACGCTCACTGCCGCCGTGCATGTGCTGACCACCAAGTGCGTGGTGGGCATCACCGCCAACGTGGATCGCTGCCGCGACCTGGTGGAAGGCAGCATCGGCATCGTCACCGCCGTCATGCCCGCCATCGGCTACAAGCGCGCCACGGAAGTGGCCAAGGAAGCCCTGGAAACCGGCGTGCCCGTGCGGGAATTGATCCTCCGCAAAGGCTACCTCGATGCCAAGGCCCTGGATGAAGCCCTCAGCGCCGAGGCCATGACCCAGCCGCGCCCCATCCGGTGAACCGTCTTGGATCGCCTTGGGGTTCCTTCTAGAATGCAAGGAAGCCCTTCGGCATTCATTCTTTTCAAGAGTTCCCTTTCCTTTTCCATTTCGGAGGAATCATGCGTTTCTTTTCGTTCGCCCTCGCGCTCATGATCGGCGCGAGCCTTGCCGCCGACGAGGCCAAGGGACACGCGGCCTACGTGAAAGGTCCCTTTGCGTCCGGTCCGGAAGTCACCAAGGCCTGCCTCACCTGCCATGAGAAACATGGCGCCGACTTCATGAAGACCGTGCATTGGACCTGGTCTTCCAAGCAGAACCGCAACGGTCAGGTGGTGGATCTCGGAAAAACGAACGCCATCAATAACTTCTGCCTGGCCTTGGTATCCAACGAGCCGCGCTGCACCAGCTGCCACGCTGGCTACGGTTGGAAGGATTCCAAGTTCGATTTCTCCAAGGCCGAGAACATCGATTGCCTCGTGTGCCACGACACCACGGGCACGTACAAGAAGATCCCCACCGGCGCGGGCCTTCCCGTGCTGAAGGACATGGAATGGCCCGTAGGGTCGGGCAAGACCATGAAGGCCGTGAACCTGGAATGGGTCGCCCAGCGCGTAGGCAAGACCAGCCGCGCCACCTGCGGATCGTGCCACTTCTTCGGCGGCGGTGGCGACCATGTGAAGCACGGCGATCTGGACAGCTCGCTGATCAAGCCCAGCAAGAGCCGCGACGTGCATATGGCCGTCGATGGTCAGAACATGAACTGCACCGATTGCCACAAGAGCGAGAACCACGTCATCCCCGGCAAGGCCCTCTCGGTGAGCATGAGCGGCGGTGGCCAGACCCTGGATTGCAGCACCTGCCATGCGGGCACGCCGCACCGCAAGAACCCCATCCTCAACAAGCACGCTCAGCGCGTGGCCTGCCAGACCTGCCATATCCCCAGCTTCTCCAAGGAACTGCCCACCAAGGTCTGGTGGGATTGGTCCGAAGCGGGCAAGGATACGCCCGTGACCAAGGATGCCCTGGGCATGCCGCTCTACGACAAGATGAAGGGCGCCTTCCGTTGGGAAAAGGAGGTGAAGCCCACCTACGCCTGGCACAACGGCACCGTGGAGCGTTACCTCCTGGGCGACACCCTCACGCCGGGCCAGGTGACCTATTTGAACCGTCCCGTGGGCAGCCGTAAGGACAAAGCTTCGAAGATCACGCCCTTCAAGATCATGAACGGCCGTCAGCCCTACGATCCCGAAACCAAGCAGCTCATCGTGGCCCATCTCTTCGGGGGCTATTGGAAGCACTACGACTGGGTCAAGGCTTCCGCCGATGGCATGAAGGCCGCTGGCCTCCCCTTCTCCGGGAAGGTGGCCTTCACCGACACGCGCATGTTCTGGAAGGTGAATCACATGGTGGTGCCCAAGGGTGAAGCCCTGAAGTGCGCCGATTGCCATGGGCCCAAGGGCCGCATGGACTGGAAGGATCTGGGCTACCCCGCCGATCCCTCCAAGGCCCGCGGCGCCGCCAAGAAGTAGCTCCCTCGCGGGAAACCCTCATCCCCATTCGCCCTCCTTGCGGAGCCAGCGAATGGGGATGACGCATTCGAGAACAGTGGGCCCGAATCAATCCGTTTTCGTGGGCCCTGCAGATGCCCGCTTCACCCGGGCCACGCGCAGCTCGAAATGCTCGTACCACCGTTCGAGTCCCAGGCGCTGGGCTTCGCGATGCTCCAGATGCTCCCGCCAGGCCTGAACCGCCTCCATGGAGGCCCAGTACGACACCGTGATGCCGAATCCATCCTGATTCCGGGCGCTTTCCACGCCCAGGAAGCCCGGCTGCTGGGCCGCCAGCGTCACCATGCGATCCGCCATGGCCTCGTAGCCCTGGTCCCCGGCCGTGCGAAGGGAACTGAAGATCACCGCCACATACGGAGGCGCAGGTGTGGATGCAAAAGGTTCAGGTTTTGCGGGCTGATTGGTTTCCATGGGCTTTCTCGACCTGAATCAGGGGCGTTTCGAGGGGCCCTATGCCGGTGTTGGGATCAGGCCTCACTTCGTATTCGCCGCCACCCATTTTTCGATGGCGGCGTGGATGGCAGGGATCGAGGCCTGGGCGCCTTTGATGCCGGCTTCCATGCAGCGCTTTTTCTGGGTGAAGTCGAGGGTGCCCACATCGCCGATGCCGGGGGGCACGATGAGCACGTCCGCATCGCGCTTGGAGCGTTCGACGTTGATGGCGAACATGATGTTGGTGGCCTGGAGGCTTACGCCCAGCAGGTTGGTGATGTTGGGATTGCCGAGACTGGGGCTGATGTCCACGGCGATGACGATATCCGCGCCCATGGCCTTGGCCACGGAGATGGGAATGTTGTCCACCACGCCGCCATCCACCAGGATCTTGCCCTGGTGAGCCACGGGCTGGAACACGCCGGGAATGGCGGAGCTGGCGCGCACGGCGCGGGCCACGGAGCCTTGGTTCAACACGATCTTGTGGCCCCAGTTCAGATCCGTGGCCACGGCCGCGAAGGGCAGCTTGAGCTGCTCGATGTTGGCGGGCTTCACGTGGCCCTTGACCCAGGCTTCGAGCTTGTCGCCCTTGGCGAAGCCCATGCCCGTGACGGCGTTGATCACGCCGAAATCGAAGAGATCATCCTTTTCCAACTGGAAAGCGGTCCATTCCAGTTCGAAGCTGTTGCGGTCGGCGGCATAGATGGCGCCGATGAGGCTGCCCACGCTGGTGCCCACCACCATGTCCACGGGGATCTTCTCCTGCTCCAGCACGCGGATCACGCCGATGTGCGCAAAGCCACGCGCGGCGCCGCCGCCCAGCACCAGGGCCACTTTGGGCTTGGGCGGCGGGCCTTGAGGCTGCATGGGCTTGGGATCGGTCTTGGGGGTGGGGCAGCCCAGGCTCAGCATCAGCAGGCCCAGCATCGCCACCATGGAAAGCCATCGCTTCATGAGAATCTCCCGAACTATTCGATCACGCAGAGCACTTGGCGCATTTCCACGTTCTCGCCCTGCTTTACGTTCAATTGACGCAAGGTGCCGGCCACCTTGGCCTGGATTTCGTTCTGCATCTTCATGGCTTCGAGAATGAGGATGGTGTCGCCCACTTCGACCCGATCCCCTTCCTGCTTGAGGATCTTGATGATGAGGCCGGGCATGATGGCGGTGATGGCCCCTGCGGCTTCTGCGGCACTGGCGCTGGCTTTGCGGCTCTTGGAGGGGCCTTTGGGCTCCTCCAGGCCCTTGACCTCGATGGCGTAGGCGATGCCATCCACTTCGGCGTGATCGCCGGAGAGCTTGACAGGGTGCGGGGTGCCAGCGATGACGGGCAGGCCTTCCTTCACGGCCCAGGTGAACTCCACGCCGTTGACCACCAGGAGATCGCCCCGTCGCTCGATGTCGTACGGCGAGCCTTCCAGCATCAAGGTGAACTTGTGATTGACCATGTCACCATCCCTCGTTGGCAAGGCCGCGGGCGCTGAGTTTCCACGGAGAGAGGCGCGAAACGGGGCCTGCGGCGGGCCGCGCTTCTTTCTGCTCCGCCTGCTGGAACAACGCCAGGGCGATGGCGGCGGCCACTTCTTCCTTGCCGCCCAGGCCTTTGTTGCGCCGTTCGAAGAAAGGCTTGGCGATCTGGGGGAAGAGGGCGTAGCTCACCACGTCTTCTTCGCTGCGGGCCAGGTCGCCGATCTCCTTGCGGGCGGCTTCGAGGCCGGGCGCCAGCATATCGGCGGGGCGACAGGTGATGGGCTTTTCGCTGCCGATGGCCTTCTTCTGGATCTCAGCATCCATGGGCGCGGGATGCTGGCCGTAGTAGCCCCGGAAGTACTGCTTCACCTCTTCGGGAATGATCTTGTAGCGCTCGCCCAGCACCACGTTGAGCGTGGCCTGGGTGCCGACGATCTGGCTGGAAGGCGTTACCAGAGGCGGATAGCCCATGTCCTTGCGCACCCTCGGTATCTCGTCGAGCACATCGTAGTACTTGTCCATGGCGCCCTGCTGGCGAAGCTGGCTGATGAGGTTGGTGAGCATGCCGCCGGGTACCTGGAACTGCAGCACGTTCACGTCCACGGGGGCGATGCCCGCTTCGAAACTGGCGTATTTAGCGCGCATGTCCGTGGTCTTGCGCGCGATGTCGGCGAGCTTGGCCAGATCCAAGCCCGTGTCGCGTTCGGTGCCTTTCAGCGCCGCCACCACGGTTTCGGTGGGAGGTTGGCTGGTGCTCATGGCCATGGCGGAAATGGCGCAATCCACCACGTCCACGCCTGCTTCGATGGCCTTCAGCACCGCCGCCGTGCCGAAGCCCGACGTGTAGTGGGTGTGCAACTGCACGGGCAGGCCCACTTCCTCTTTCAGTGCCTTCACCAGATCGTAGGCCACGTAGGGCGTGATGAGGCCCGCCATGTCCTTGATGGCGAGGCTATCGGCGCCCAGGGCCTTGAGATCGGCGCCCATTTTCACGAAGGCCTGGGTGCTGTGCACGGGGCTGATGGTGTAGCTGATGACCGCCTGCGCGTGGCCGCCTTCGCGCTTGACGATGTCCATGGCGAAGGCCATGTTGCGCAGATCGTTGAGGGCGTCGAAGATGCGGAACACGTCCACGCCATTGCGCTTGGCCAGCACGATGAAGGCTTCCACGATGTCGTCGGGGTAGTGCTTGTAGCCCACGGCATTCTGGCCTCTGAGCAGCATCTGGAAGGGCGTCTTGGGCATGGCCTTCTTCAGGATTCGCAGGCGTTCCCACGGATCCTCGCCGAGGAAGCGCATGGCGGTGTCGAAGGTGGCGCCGCCCCACACTTCCAGCGACCAGTAGCCGATGTCGTCCAGCAGCGGGCAGAGGGGCAGCATGTCCTCGGTGCGCATGCGCGTGGCCAGCAGACTCTGGTGGGCGTCGCGCAGCAGGGTTTCGCAGATTTTCACGGGCGCGGGGTTCGCCATGGAACTACTCCAGATCCTTGGGGTCGGGGAACATGTCCCTGGGCTTGATCATCAGCACCAGCGCGCCCTCGGCGCTTTCGGAACTGTGCGTCATGTAGGCGGGCACCGTGAGGCAATCGCCCTTGCGCAGCACCTCGGCGGGCGCGCTCTTGAAGCGGATCGTCACCTTGCCTTCCAGCACGAAGTACATCTCGTCGCGGGCGTGGCTGTGCATGGGATGCTGACCCTGGAAGTTCATCACGTAGG
>JAJTBC010000054.1 GCA_021287085.1 Bacillota bacterium
GGAGCAGCGCCTGCAGCACAGCCAGCGGCTGGAAACCCTGGGGACCCTGGCCGGGGGGATCGCCCACGATTTCAACAACCTGCTCACGGCCATCCAGGGACATTTGAGCCTGGGCAAGGCGCTCATCCAGGAGGGGAATAATCCCGTCGTACACCTGGACATGGCTGAAAAAGTCGTCACCCGCACGGCGGATCTCGCCCATCAGCTCCTGGCCTACTCCGGTCGAGGGCAGTTCCAGGTCACCTCGTTCAGCCTCAACACCATCATTGAGGAAATGGAAGCCATGCTGGCCGTGGCCCACAGCAAGAAAGTGCGCCTAGTGCTGGATCTTGATCCCAAGCTGCGCATGATCCATGGCGACCGTACCCAGATCCAGCAGATCCTGATGAACCTTCTGACCAATGCCAGCGAGGCCATTGGGGAAAAGGAAGGCACGGTCGTACTGCGCACCTCCATGGTGGATCTGAGTTCGGATGACCTGAGGCAACGCTTTACGGGGCAAAGGCTCTATCCCGGCCTCCACGTGATCCTGGAGGTCAAGGACGATGGATGCGGCATGACCGAGGAGGTGCTGCCGCGTATCTTCGATCCCTTCTTCACCACCAAGCTCACTGGTCGCGGCCTCGGATTGGCCGCACTCAGAGGCATTGTGCGGGCCCATCACGGAGCAGTGGAGGTCTTCTCAAGGCCCGGGGTGGGCACCCAGATCAAGCTCTGTTTCCCGGCCGCCGGTGAATCCGCCTCCGTGGAACCGGTTTCGCCCAGCGCCATGCTGCGGAGCGACTTGGCCGGACGCATGCTGCTGGCGGAGGACGAATACGTCATCCGCAACATCTCGCGAAAAATGTCGGAACGCATGGGGTTCCAGGTGGTGGAAGCCGCCGATGGCGAAGAAGCCATCCATTGTTTTGAAATTCATGGCGGCGATTTCCAGATCGCGGTTCTGGATATCATCATGCCGAAAAAAGGTGGGCTGGAAGTCTACGAAGCCATCCGGGAGCGCGATTCAAACCTGCCCGTGCTGTTCTGCAGTGGGTACAGTCCCGATCTCATTCCACCGCTTCGAAGTCCCGACGAGCCGAGGGGATTCCTTCAGAAGCCCTTCACCATGGCCCAGTTCCAGGCGGCGGTGGCCAATGTAATCGCCATCCGGAACCGACCCAAAGCACGAATTTGAAAACAAATAACATTAAATAATAAAATATTTTACAACCATATTTTCAACCTACTTACCCCTTGATGACATGCGGGTATGCTGGGCGCCTCCCTTGACCGTGGTGCGCTCGTGGGGCGACTTGAAGCCACGAGAGGCTGTGGTCGGCCTGGGTGACCGACCTCGGTTGCCTCGGCCCGTGACGATGGGCTCCGCCTTGATGGTGGGATCAGGCTCGAAGCCCGGGATCACCAGGCGCGGCAATTCCTTCTTCAAAAGCTTCTCAATGTCCTTCATGAGCTTCTGCTCATCGACGCAAACCAGGCTCATGGCCTCGCCTTCGCTCCCGGCACGTCCCGTGCGTCCAATGCGATGCACGTAATCCTCCGGCACGTGGGGCAACTCGAAGTTGACGACGTGGGGCAGTTGGTCGATATCGAGGCCTCGAGCGGCGATATCCGTGGCCACCAAGACCTTGATGGTGCCAGCCTTGAAATCCTCCAGGGCCTTGATGCGCTGAGGCTGGCTCTTGTTGCCGTGGATGGCGGCACAGGGAATGCCGTCCTTCTCTAGTTGGGAAGCCAGATGATTGGCCCCGTGCTTGGTGCGCGTGAAGACCAGCACCTGCTCCATGGGCCGCATCTTGATGAGGTAGGAAAGCAGCTCGCGCTTACGGTCCCGATCCACGGGCAGGATCACCTGACGGATGAGGCTGGCCGCCGAGTTGCGAGGAGCCACGTCCACGGAAGCGGGATTCTTGAGCAGGCTGGCGGCCAGATCGCGGATCTCGCCGCTGAAAGTGGCCGAGCAAAGGATGTTCTGACGAGAGGACGGAAGCAGCGCCAGGATGCGGCGGATGTCGGGGATGAAGCCCATGTCGAGCATGCGATCCGCTTCGTCCAGCACCAGGAATTCCAGGTTGCCGAAATGCAGATGGCCTTGCTGGTGGTGATCGAGCAGGCGGCCCGGCGTGGCCACCAGGATCTCCACGCCCTTTTGCAGTACGGCCGTCTGAGGATTGATGTTCACGCCACCAAAAATGGTGGTGGAGCGCAGGGGGAGGTACTTCCCGTAGGTGCGCACGCTCTCTTCCACCTGCATGGCCAGCTCCCGAGTGGGCGTCAGCACCAAGGCCCGGATGGGATGCCGCGCCGGAGAAGGGCTGGCGTTGGCATGAGGCGCAAGGCGATGCAGCATGGGCAACGTGAAGGCAGCGGTTTTACCCGTGCCCGTCTGGGCACCGGCCATGAGATCACGGCCCTGCAGAATCAGCGGAATGGCTTGGGCTTGAACGGGGGTTGGGGTTTCGTAACCTTGCTCATGCACGGCACGGAGCAGCTCGGGTCTTAGACCCAAGGAATCAAAGGACATGGAAGCTCCTGGTTGGCCCGCCCGCGAGCGTTCCAGCTCGCAGGATTCGGTCAGGGCGTTGAAAAAAATGACGAAAATTCGTGGGTAATATGCCGAAAGCGCCGACCGACGGGCGACCTCGCCACAGAAAAGCATAGCGCATTCGGGGCTAGGATCTCTTGGTTTGTTAAAAAGCGCGGGGTCCCCGGAAAAACCACACCGCGAAGAAACTTCCTGAGACACTGGCTCCATGGCAATTTCAGGATGGCACCCTCGCTACAGCATCGGCATCAAGGTCATTGATGATCAGCATCAAGAGATTTTCCTCGCCCTCTCCCGGCTTCGAAACGCGGTAAACATGGGCGGGGAAGGGGAAAGTGTTCACGAATTACTGGAATACTTTGATCTGCTAACCAAGCGACACTTCAAGACCGAAGAAGATTTCATGCGTCTTCACGGGTACCCCGATTACGAAGCTCACGCCGAAGAACACCGGCAGGCCCGACTCAACCTCGAAGACATTCAACAACGCTACCGGGAAAACGATCAGGCGCTCGTGTCCATGGTCACCACCTTCGTCAACGGGTGGATGAAGCATCACATCAGCGAAGGCGACTTCAAGTACGCCGCCTTCTTGAAAGAGAAGGGCATTCAGTAGGGACGTTGGGCCGCAAGCCGTTCCCCGTGTAGGCGTGGCCGTGCATGGCGGCAGCGGTTTGAACTTGCCAGCAAACCCGGCCTTCCTTGACAACGCCTGGGTCTGCATCAACCCTTTGGGCATGCCTCTCTTCCGACGATCCGATGGCGATCTGGTCCGCGACGAAGCGCCCCTGCGGCGTTTCATGCCGTACCTGCTCCGGAATCGCTCCGAAGCCTGCATCTTCCAGGAATCGATCTATCGCATCGCCCTCACCCGGGAATGGCTCAAGGCCTACAACCGCGCCCATGAGGCCAAGGCCACCCTTTTCCATCTGGTGGCCTACGCTTGCGTGGTGGCCCTGGAAGCTCGCCCCCGCCTGAACCGCTTCGTGTCCGGCGGCAGACTCTATCAGCGCAAGGGCGTGTTCCTTTCCTTCGTGGCCAAAACCGAATTCACGGACCGCGCGCCCGGTGCCACGGTGAAATTGGAGAGGCATCCTGCCGAGAGCTTCGCCGCCTTCTCGCGGCGCATGGCAGATTTGGTAGGCGAAGCCCGCCATCAGGAGCGCTCCGTGGATCGGGAAGTGGCCTTCATGACCCGATTGCCCGGCCCCGTGCTGCGCCTCGTCATGGCGGTGGCCCTGCGGCTGGATCAGTGGAATCTCTTCCCCGCCTTCATGATTCGTCCCGATCCCATGTTCACGAGCCTCTTCCTCGCCAACCTAGGATCCGTGGGCGTTTCCGACGCCTTCCATCACCTTTATGAATACGGCAACGCTTCCATCTTTGGGGCTGTTTCCGCGCCTCGACGCACGCCCTTCGCCACCCGCGACGGCGCGATTTCCGAAGAAGCCCTCTCCGTGCGCTGGACCTTCGACGAGCGCATCGACGATGCCTTTTCCTGCGCCCATTCCCTGGAACTGGTGAAGAAGATCCTTGAAGATCCCGAACATTGGCTCGGGCCCGCCGATGGCGATCCGGTATGGAAGGATGAGGACGCTGGAAGCTCGGTATTACTTAAGGCCTGAACTTCATTTGGCGAGGCTCATCACCACTTTGGTTTCGCCTCCGCCTTCGGGCGCAGCGGTGCGAGTTTGGGCCAAGTTCGAGGCGGCGCGAATTTCATCCATGGCCCGCACCACCGTGCTTTGGGGCAGATCCGGCGCCACTTTCAAGAACACGCGCCGGGCACCGTGGGGCTGAAGCAGCAGGGGCGGAACCAGGCGATCTTTGAGCTCTCCCCAGGCCACCTCGTCCTGCTGAAGCCGCAAATGGCCGATGGCATCCAGCGTGACGACCAGCGGAATCGGCGTGCCTTTTTTGCGATCACCGCCGGGATAGGGCAGGGTGGCGCTGGTAGCCTTCGCCAACGTTGGCACCATGACGATGAAGATGATGAGCAGCACCAGCACGATGTCGATGAGCGGCGTGATGTTGATATCGGATTTCGCGTGAAGGCTCATGGTGCGCTCCTTTGGAACGGGTAGGCCCAGGGCCACCCGGGATGAAGGGAAAGGGTTCTTCTTGGCGCCAGAAAGATCGTGTTGCCCTCATCATCGGCTTTGTGGACGCGGCTTCCAGGGGGTTTCGCAGAAGTTACTTCAATCTGACGCCGACGAGGGATTTGTCATGGAAGCGTCTCGAAAGGAGCAGCTTCCCGCGGTGGTGAATCCTGTCCAATGGCGACAGAATGAGGCATGACCGAAGCCCGCCTTTATCTCATCGATACCTTTGCGTTCATTTTTCGGGCGTACTACGCCAACCCTCGGCTCACCAACGGCGCGGCGTACACCTTCACGCGGCTGGTGTTGCAGTTGCTGGAAAAGCATCAGCCCAGCCATGTGGCCTGCGTGTTTGATCGGCCTGAACCCACCTTCCGCCACGAACTGTATCCCGAGTACAAGGCCAATCGTGCGGAGATGCCCGAGGATCTGCGGCCTCAGATTCCCTTGATCCGCCAGTTAGTGGAAGCACTGAACATTCCCGTGGTGGAACTGCCCGGCTACGAAGCCGATGACGTGATGGGCACCTTGGCCAAGCGTGCAGCAGATCAGGGTTTGCCATCGGTGATCGTGAGTCCCGACAAGGATCTCCTGCAGCTGGTGGATGACGCCCAGGGCATTCAGGTGCTGAACACCAAGGAAGGGGAAATCTGGCACGACCGCGCGGGGGTGCGCACGCGCATGGGCGTGTGGCCGGAGCAGGTGGTGGACTACCTCACCCTGCTGGGGGATGCCTCCGACAACGTGAAGGGCGTGCCCGGCATCGGCGAAAAAGGCGCGGCGCAACTTCTGGAAACCTTCGGCAGTCTCGATGCCATTCTGACCGCCAAGGATCAACTGAAGCCAAGGCAGCGAGCAGGGCTGGAGGAAGCCGCCCCCTGGCTGGATCTCACGCGGCATCTGGTGACGGTGGTGACGGATCTAGAACTGAACCTCACGCCCCAGGATCTTCGCTACGCAGGGTTGGATCAGGACAAGGCCCGCACTACGTTCAAGGAATTGGGCTTCCAGACCCTCACCAAGGAATTCACGCGCTCCGCAGCGGCCTCGGTGGAAAGGCGCTACCGTGCAGCCGCTTCGCTGGAGGATCTCCAGGCGGCTGTGGCGGCCTGTCGCGCCGCAGGGCTGTTCGGACTGGATACGGAAACCACGAACCTGGAAGCGACGCGCGGGCATCTGGTGGGCCTGAGCCTCGCATGGACCCCCAACGAAGGGATCTACGTGCCCTTGGCGCATCTCAAACCTGCGCTGGAAGGCGCGCTGCCGGGGCTTTTGCCGGAATCGGGCTTGCCAGATTCGCTGCTGGATCTGCAAGGGGAGCCTGAAGCCTATTGGCGGGAACTGGC